>JBHLPI010000006.1:0-49587 GCA_048939595.1 Promethearchaeota archaeon
GATAGATTAAAAATAACTGGAAAAATTATATCAAAGGTGAATTACAAAAAATAAAGGAGCGAGAAGGCTGTTACCAGTCCTCCTCGTCCTCGGAATCGTCTTCCCATTCTTCTTCGTCGTCTTCAGGACCGTATTCATATGGATTCATTTTCTTCACCTTTTTTGATTCGTCATGACGTTGTTCAACAGGCAACCATTCGACATCTAACCATCCAGCAGGACTAATTGGCCACTCCTGCTCTTTGAGTAGAAGTCGTGGTTTACAAGGGACCGTCCGACTCGAAAATGGGTTATTTCTTACCCTTCTTTTCGGTAGTGGTCTTTCCCTTACTCTTTTTCTTTGCTGACTTTTTCTTACCAGCCATGAGAATCACGACCTAGATATCCCAAACAGCCGGTTCTAAATCAAAATACTTGATAACAAAATAAGGTTAGATATCCTTTAAAATCGCAAAATATCGCCAAATAATCTCTTTTTACGAAGAACAAATCGAAATTATTTTTCATTAATGATTTTTGACACAAATTTAGGTTAAGATTGAAAAATAAAACGTTTTTGATTCACTTTGATGTGTCACAAAACTTCAGCCTGTGATTCACTTTGGTAACAGCTGACGCGACTCGATTAACAAGATCAGATAAATCTATTCGGAATTCATTTTGGAAAAATTGTGCCTGCTTTCGAAAAAGACGCATCTGTGACCGTAATCGGTGAAACTGATGAATGAATTTTCTTTGGTTTCCGTTTTCCCTTGGCTCTGCTTTTATTTGGTTGAATAAGTTTCTGCAGGTCTTGATTAGCCGTTGAGCGCGATTCGTTTGATTTGAACGGATCAGTTCAAGTATTGCTTGGTCACTGGAAGAGTGGACTAGCTCTAACCGTGGTGCATACTGTACTTCTGCGCCTAACTCTAGAAGACGAGAAATAAATTCGCTGGGGCGAAGGAGAGCTGGTGAATATAATCGCACCCGACGAGTTCGGATTTGGGGTAATAGTACTATTCCTGGCCGTAGGCGGATAAGGGGTGTCCGGTGAAAGATTCGTGATAGCCCTTTTCGTTGAAACTCAGTACGTAGGGGAGTGAATACTACCATCAAATAGCGCCTAGCGCTTCCTGGTACAATTGTTTCATTTTTTCCGAGTGAAGTGGTATCACGGCGCGGGATAAAGGTGAGTAAGTCTGAAGTAGCAAACAGGGAAGTTTGAGGTTTAGATTTTGGTTGCCGTGGTTTAGCATACAGTCCAGGTCGGATATAGACGAGGGTCGATTCATCATTGAAAAGATTCAGGGAATTTCTTTTAGCTACTAAAAAGTGTGAAAATCCTTTGAGTTTCATTGCAGCCCCAAAACTGGGCTCCGCTAGACGTTCAGAACTGGAGGAAAGTACACCATCCTTGGGGATTGATGTCATCTTTGTAGAAAGGGACTGATTTCTTACTATTTTTGCCTGATTATAGCTCGTATTTTACCTTTTCTGTATCCGATGATTTATGAATTGTAATTCGAGTATTACAGTGGGCTAACTGGAACGAACAGTGAGATAGAAGTATTCCGTTTCTGTATGTACTCCGTCAACCAGTATCCGTAGTTCTATAATAAAGGTTGTTAACAAGATACCTGGATCCAGATTCTTTGCATGGATAGTGATGGTTCCGCCCATTAGATCCATAGGGAACATTGTAGACATACCAACATTGTATAGGAAGACTCCGCTGGAATAGGTAGGAGTTACATTGGCTCCATGATAGATGATGTCGAATTTCGAACCATAAGTGGCTAATTGAATGACAACATCATTCGTTGTTGTATTCCCATTCTTTACTAGATAACTGAGAGATGCATCTTCTCCTACATCGATATCGAAGGGATCTAGGCTAGTTTCAATGAAATTCACGCCTGTGACTGTCTGATTATATCCGAAGAAGAACTGGGCATAGGCTTCTGCCGCGGTTTCACCATAAGCAACTCGGTTGATATCTTCAGCGTCTACTAATCCCACGTAGACAAGGGTTTCAACTAATGACTCTCCTTGAGCCTGTTCGGCGAACACTGGAAAGAGATACACAAGATTTCCACTGAGGGTTGTGAGGATTCGATTACCAATCCGGTATGGCTGGATTAGTACAAGATCAGATCTAGCCTGTTGCTCAAAACTTTCGACCGCTGCATCTACTCCGAAGACCGGACTGGTAGGTACCTGGGTCGATGGATCGAGCGTACCTGCTCGAGCAAAAACTCCGGTTCCAACGTCGGGACCATTTTTGAAGAGATAGAAGCCTGCCATTTTCTGTGCTTCGTGACGGATGTATCGGACAGCCTGGTAGCCAACCCAGAATAAGCTACCATTGAAAGGAAAGAGGACATAATGAATGGCGGGTTGGCTGCTGGGTTTTTCGAAAAAGTCTGAATAGTTCCGCCAGACCCACGGATTAGTGACGTGATAATAGAAATCAACGGCTAATTGGTAGTCAATGAGGTCTTCCGGATAGCGGAGCTGGGTTTCAAGCCAGCTTGGAACATTCACCCACGGATACCAACTTTCATACAGTGATTCGATGAAGAACTCTGCAGGATTGGCATTGGGATTCCGGACCCAAGTAATATCGCCATTGGCACAGCTAATTACTGCAAAGCCCAAAAGGCGAAGGTACGCTGATTGAGCATATTGGAGTTGCATCGGGTAGCCACTGAACACGGGAACGCAGTAGTAGGCTTGGCGTTCGAGCCGATTGAATACTAGATATGGGTCATAGTCAGTATACATGAAAGGTAAGAGGATAGCTTGGACACGATCTTGAATATCCCGATGCATCAGCAAATTAGCGGATGGTTCACTAAAGGCCAGCCATGTAAAACTGAAATCTTCAATACTCCAGATGAGTTTCTTCAAACCAAGTTCAGCGCCAGTTAAGACATAATCTGGAGTTCCTTCGAAGCTGTAGACTCCAGTCTCGGGTGCAATATTAGTGTCTACTAAGACGAAGCCTTCAAATCCGTCAGTAAAGTCGCTTGGTGGTCCCTCGCCATAATAAATAGGGAAGTTCGCATTCACACCAAAGATGCTAAGGAACTGACTGGCAGTTAAGAATTCACCTGTGGCACTATTAGCATCGAGAGCGGAAGCACCTTCTGCATGGGTATATAAGATGTATTCTTTATGAAAGTCATCGCGACTTGGGGGAGTCAGTGAATAGGGGGTGACCCAATACTCGCGTCCTCCAGCATAGACGATATCACTATCGGATAATGACATCCAGTTGGCAATGGTTTGGCTTCGCATTCTGTTTCTACTAGCCTCGAAATCCCACAATCTAGCATGTCCAAGGATTTCTCCATCAGAAACACCAGAATTATTGATAAGCGATTCATATGGAATTTCGGTGACATCAGGTCCTCCAGCCCAATTAGTAAATTGGATTTCTTTAGTAACAAGGGGATCCCAGTGCCATGGTTCCCACATTTGACCTTGAATTGGTCCAGCAACAATGTAACCTGTATAGAGTGCAGGTCCCACAATTAATGCAACTGTGATGATGCCCAGTCCTAAGTAAAGGCGTCGATTCATTCGTGGGACTTCACCAGCGCGTCCATATCGCCCAAATACTGTAAGTCCAAAGGAAATGGCACAGATTGAAATAAAGAAAACAAAGAGGATGAGAATCTGGATGACAAAGAACTGTGTTCCCACATCAACTTCTATGTAAGGAACACCGAGTAAAATCCAGAAGAGAATGAGAACAACGATGAAGGAGATTGATGCTAATACCCGAATTTCGGGGTATTCTGTTGAGCGACCAATACGTCCAAAGTAGTGAATGAGGTCGAAAATAACACGGACACCCATTACTATGAGTAAGAGTGTCATAAAGGTAAAGAAGATGGTATACTGAACCTCAATGGTTGAGGTCAGGTTGGCAACAACACTAGCTGGGACCATGGGATTGAAGATGAGTTGAAATACTTCAGCGACTTGGCTCCAATCTCCTACGCCCGAAGCGGAACTTTGGAGAAGTAAAGCAACATAACGCATGTTCTCAGTGAAAATGAAGGTTAGTAATAGATACGAACCTACAAATAGTAAGGCTTTCCATCCCACGACCAGATACCAGGGTGGAACTCGGCGGTTTGTAATGCGGTCACTCATGAAAATTAGATTCAACGTTTTGGATTCCCAGGGCAAACCAACAAAGGTAATGATGAGCGCCATGGGAATGGCAACAAGGAAAAGCAGCCCATTCAGCGAATAGGTGGCCCACCAAGAGACCCCGGTCTTAGCAATGTACATGACATCGAGCATTTTCCAATCTAAGAAAAGATTTTGAATGCCGATGACAGCAGCAGCAATTATTCCAATGATGATGGCTACAACGATGATTACAGCGAGTATTTTTCGTCGTGATCCACTGATTGTTATCACACGTCGTGATTCATAACCCAAATACGACACCTTTCATCTAAATAATTAGAGTACAATTTCTCTACGGGTACCATAGAGTTTCAGGTTTAAGACTTTTGAGTAGCCGCTAGGCGGAGCCTAATTCGTGCAAAAGGGTTAAGTTCAGCGGCTCAAAGACGAGCTATTAGAACAGATGTGATTACTATGAGACAAAAACTTGTTGTCTCAGTTTCCGGAAAAGGTGGCGTTGGTAAAACCACAGTAACCACCTTGCTTCTCCGCACCCTACTTCAGCATACAAAACATCAACTTCTCGTTGTCGATGCTGATCCAGTGATGAACCTTCCAGCCATGTTGAATATCACAGGTGTCACCTCAGTTGGTCAAGCTGCAACGCAACTGCGAGAGGATATCGACACGGGATCAATTTCCGCCGCAACTTCAAAACAGGACCGGTTGGAAAGTGAAGTCTTCGAAGCCCTAATTGAAGGAGACCAATTTGATTTTCTTGCCATGGGTCGCACAGAGGGAGAAGGCTGCTACTGCTTTGTCAACCGAGTCCTTACACAGATCCTGGATACCATTACCACGAACTATGATGTGACACTCCTCGACATGGATGCTGGGCTAGAACACTTGAGCCGTCGAACCGATCGAAATGTTGACATCTTAATCATAGTCATTGATCCTTCGAAAATGTCCTTTGATGCTGCTGTTCGTATCAAGGAACTAGCAAAGGAAGTCCACATCGAGTTTAAACGGATTTGGGTGATAGCAAACCGATTTCCTCCCTCCCTGATTGATGAAACCTCAGCCAGTCTGGAGCAACGGTTAGCGCAAGAAGGATTAAACCTAGCAGGGATTGTCCCAGCAGATGACCAGATTGTTGAATTTAATTTAAAGGGCCATTCACTCCTTAATCTCCCTGATAATCATCCTGCAGTAGTAGTGATTGACAGAATCGCAAAACGCATAGGCTTACTGAGTGAAGAACAACTTCTCGAACTTCTAGGTCAAAGCAAGTAACTCAGGAAACATACGGTTTTCCAAATAAAGTAGTTCCTGGGAATCGGTAAACACAAGTCTTTTTTAAAAGAAGGAATAAGAAATCTTGGATATTGAGGGTTTTCCAGGAAAGTGATATCTACCAATGCCTTCTGACATTTATTTAATTAAGGGAGATAAGCGCAATAAGGTAATTTCACAACTTCTCGAGCAAATAGGACTAAAACAATTTAACAACAAAGAGGTTGCGCTGAAGGCTAACTATAATAGTGCAGATCCCTTCCCAGCTCAAACACATCCTAAAACCTTGAACTATCTGGTAAAGGAACTTCAAAAAGCAGGAGTTTCAAGCATTACCATGGGTGAAAGGAGTGGCATGGGGAACACCCAGCAAGTCCTAGAAGATAGTGGGATCATCGAATTATGCAACAAACTCCGAATCAAGATACAGGTTCTAAATGATTTACCGTTATCCGGATGGCTGCACTGTGATGTTGAGGGCTCCCACTGGGACCGAGGATTCCTTTTTGCACGACTGTTTCTTGATGCCGACCTTATCGTTCAGACTTGTTGTCTGAAGACGCATATGTTCGGTGGTCATTTTACGCTCTCATTAAAGAATTCAGTCGGAATGGTTGCTCGATATAACCCTCAAGATGGCTACGATTACATGGGAGAACTCCACAATTCACCACATCAACGAGAAATGATTGCCGAAATCAACACAGCTTACGATCCTGCGCTAATTTTAATGGATGGTACAACAGCATTTGTGAAAGGTGGACCAGCAATCGGCAATGAAGTTTCTCCTAATGTGTTCCTTGCGGGAACAGATCGATTAGCGATTGATGCTGTTGGAGTGGCTCTTCTCCGGCATTATGGAACCACACCCGAAGTGGAACGTAATTCTATCTTTGAGCAGGCTCAACTCGTCCGCGCAGCCGAACTCGGGCTTGGCGCTAGCTCCTTAAGGGATATCAAACTTATTCCTCTTGATGAGCACTCAGAGCAATTAAGTGAGAAAATCGTAGCTGAATTTGCAAAATAAACCCTTATCTGCGTTTGGCAGCTCATTCTTCTGTCCGGAATCTTTGTAGAAGATTTATGACCTCTTCATCAGAGACATCGTACCAGTTCTGATATGCATCAGCAACAGCGAACACAAATCCTTTCCCAATATGTGGACAAACTAAAGTATCTACAACCTCTCTCACCTTTGTCATTGCAGTTGCAGATGCAGTTGGTACAGCTACTAGAATCTTCTCAGGAGCTTTTTGTTGAACAGATTCAATTGCCGCAAGCATAGTATACCCAGATGCTAGACCATCATCAACTAACACAATGACCCGATTCGCAGGCGAATAGCACCCTACTAAATCGCTGTATATAGATTGTCGGCTTTCAATTTGAGCACGAGTGCGAATAATCACTTGCTCAATCTCAACTTCTGTTAAGCCAATGCGCGTGATAAGTGGACGATTCAGAATTACCGTTCCCAACGAAGTAATTGCACCGAAGCCAGCTTCAGGATTATAAGGAATCTGTAATTTCCTAACAATCAATAAGTCCAAGTCGGCTCTCAATTGTTTGGCTACTGGAATTGCTACAGCAAGCCCCCCATTCGGAATAGCCAACACTAAAGGTGTCTTACTCAAATTAAGGGCCCTGAGCCTTTCTGCAAGGACTTGTCCTGCTTCATTGCGATCGGTGTATTGAGCAGTCAGCAGCCTCGCTTCCTTTTCGAGTTCCTAAGAGTTTTACACGTGATTCCATAAATATCCACCATAATCCGGCACCGCCCTTTTGCTATCATAGCTTTTTTGAGGGAGAACGCGACTGTTGAATCAGTATATACACACCTTATGTATGGAGATAGATCCTCATGGAAGTTCGTAAAGTCATGCGGTTGGGCATGTCATCCCTCGTTGTTTCTGTGCCCAAAGAATGGGCAGATCGATATAACCTCGACCAAGAGAGCCGTCTTGTCCTCATTCCTCAATCCGATGGAAGTATTGCTCTTTACCCTCAAACTGTACCTCGAGAAAAACCCCGTACCATCAACCTCAACACAAAACTCGATGACCCACCAGGTCTTCTCGAACAACGCATGGTAGCTGCATATCTAACCGATTTTGACGAAATCCGCATCCAATCCGAAGGGGTTATCTCCTCCGAACTACGAGACCGACTACGGCGCTATCTCCGACTCCTTACCGGTTACCAAATCATGGAATCCAGTTCCAGCCATCTTCTCATTCTCAATGTGGCACGCGTCTCTGAAATGGATGTGGAGCGTGCCTTGTACCGGGCTCACACTATTGCCACCTCCATGCTCAAAGATTCCTTGAAGGCCCTTCAGAATCGAGATGCCAATATGGCTCGAACCGTTATTGGACTGGATGAAGATGTCAACCAGTTCTACTACCTTGTAAATAAACAGCTCCGTCGAGCTCTTCTCGATCCTAATGTGATGAGCCGCATTAACATCACAGCTATTGATGCCTTGAATTACAATATGGTCCTTCATGCTATTCATACTGCAGCTCAAGCCTCTAAGGCGATAGCAAATGCTGTTCTCACATTGGGAGACCAGGATTGCCCTGAAGGTATTCTGAAGCTAGCCCTACGCAACGGTCAATTCGCAACCCGTTTATTTGAAGATGCAGCTAAAGCATTCTTGACGCGTAATGATGTCCTTGCTAATGAGGTTATTAATAGGGGAGGAACATGTCCTCCCATGCGTCAACAAGCCGAACGGCTGATGGAGCAACACCTTGTCAAAATTTGTGAAGATATGCTCCCGACACTTTCCCCAGAAACTTGCAGCCTCTTTGGCCCCAGGCAAGTTGCTTTAATCGTTCTTGAACAAGTCTTTCAGAGTAACAGTCAAATCGCGGTCGCAGCAGCCACAATCGCGGAACGAGCCATTTGGCGAACCCTTGAAACCCAACAAGCTCCAACGAAGATTCCAGAGACTAAAACCAAACGCAAAACGACAGGTGAAGCTAAACGTAAGAAGAAAAGGACAAAGAAAGAATAACTTAGTTACCTTGAGGTAGCGAATTTATCGTAAATTCGTCCCTCAGATCACATGTTGCTTTTTGTTTTCTAGTTTATATAATATGAGTGAACAAAACTAGCAATATACTTTACATATGACAATATTATGAATGCATAATGTTAAAAGCTTATATATATCGATTGTATATATAATACAAGTGAGGGTTGTATCAAGAATATTCGATTCAGCCCCCGGATGGGACCATAATGAGTGAAGGATTACGAAAAGTTGTGGGATTGATTCCCCAAGACCAACGTGAACCGGTATCAACGGCACTCCTTGATCTGTTACTCAAAACAAAAGCGACCAAGAACGTTCCGGCCCGAGAGGCAAAAATGGTCTTGCATTTGATGATGCATGACATGATAGCCACCGAGATGGGACTGGAAACCCTTTTCACCTCTGCACTTCGTGCAGAACCGGTGAAAACCCTCGACGTCATCGGTGACGTTCTCGGTGGCGCAATGGCAGCAGAAGAAATCGTCAAAGCTTTATCCAGCTTGACCGTGACGCAATAAACAAAGGCGTCTCGTTGAGTGCCTGTAAGGGATTTCCACACATCGGCGGGTTCCCGCTTTGGTGGACCCGCTGGTGAATTCTTTTTCCTAGGAATAATAGATGATCACTTGAACTAAAGTGCGGATAGCTTTTATATGCCTGAATTTGTGAATAAGAGTGATTTGTTTGATTCGACTTGGGACCTCCGGATGGAAATATGAAGATTGGGTAGGTAGTTTCTATCCCTCTAAGAAGCACCAATTTACCTATTTCAGCAAGATCTTTAACACAGCTGAAATTAACTCGACCTTCTATACTTTTCCAAGTCGAAAGGTTGTCGATGTCTGGTCTCATGCACCAGAGAATTTCTTGTTCACTGCAAAAGTCCCCCAAGAAATAACTCATAAACTGCGATTAGATGTGACTCAAGAAGCGGATCAACGGATGCTAGAATACTTGAAGCTGATGACTCCACTTCGGGAAGCCAAACGCTTGGGTCCTCTACTTATTCAACTCCCACCATCCTTTTCAGCTGATGACATGGAGATATTAGAAGCTTTTCTCAACATTCTTCCAAGTGATTGGGAGTTTGCGATTGAGTTTCGCCATTTATCATGGATGCAAGATGAAACCTTCAAGCTTCTCCGACGATATCAAATCGCCTATTGTATTGTTGATGAACCGCTCCTCCCTCCTCGTGCAGAAGTCACAGCCCCGTTTGCCTATATTCGGTGGCACGGGCATGGAAAGAAACTGTGGTATTACTATCTTTACAACCAAGCTGAACTCGAAGCATGGATCCCCACGGTGCAAGAGATCTCAGAACAGACTGGGAAAAGAGTCTTCGGGTACTTTAACAATCACTGGCATGGGTTTGCAGCAAGAAATTGTGTGGAAATGATGGAACTCTTGGGTTTGTCTCATCGTATGCCTAAACATGTCCGAGAACGTGTGAACCGCGTAACTGATGAACGGATAAGGCATAAGCCATCTCAACAATCTGTATTAACCGAGTTCTCGGATAGCTAAACTCAAATTGTGCTAAGTAGGTCAGGATTCCGGTTCTTCAACAAGTTTTGGCTTAATTTTTGAGTAACGATAAACCGGAATGCCAAACATTCCACCAGCAAAGAGCATGCTAAAGGCTAGCGCTAAGTAATCAGAGTAGAAAGGATAAGGGCCTAAGAGTGCCTGAAACCATAAAAACACCATTATAATTACAAATAAAACAGCCACTTGAACTACGTATAAGATACTGAATGCGCGCTTTCTTTGGTAATCATAGTAGTAACTGAATGCAAGTGTGACACCATAGATTATCCCTAGACCAAGGCACCAACTCAAATTGAGTACAAAACTATAGTATGCAGTAACAACCAAGAGTACTGCCATCAAAATTGTTATAATTGTTATAGTTGGAGTCCACAGAATTTGCTTCCCCTGTTCTGCTTCTTCCATTCTGAATCGCCTCTGTAAGGTTAGATTTCAACACGAATCACACCGTACGCGGTGAGCCATAATCCGATGAGCATTATGACACGTCCCATGGTAATCACTTGACAGACGGGGAAGACACGGGTTTCAAGTAGGCCACCGATGAGGAAAAGGAGTAGTCCCAAGAGCACTAAGAAGGGCATAAACTTTGATTCGTAACCTTTGAACTTTTGGTAAAAGAAATCGATAGCTAACCCAATAAAAAATGTGAGTGAGAGACCGACAGTGAAAATTACAACGAGGTCTGGGCGAATATCGGTGATGAGTGCGCCGCATACCCATTCCGCTGTAATGGAGTTAGTTAAGAATAAGACATCTGCTGTCACAATAATCCATGGAAGGAAAATTAATAGTGCAATCCATTTATGCGTTTGAAGCCACATCGGATTCGCAATGAGAATACTCCAAATACCGATGAAGAACAAGCCCGTCATGAAAAGAATCCAGAATCCCTGCCAATAAGGAAGAATTGTAGGTATACCAGGATGGGTTGGAAAGAACGCTGCCCGGAATGCCCAGATTGCATGCGCAGCACCAAACGTGAAGAGTGCGAGACTAAAAAATACAGTTGGACGCCGTTCGGGGCAACCTTGTTTTGAAGCACGATAGAGTGAAACAAAACCCAAAAGGAACGTCGAAATCGCAAAGATAGTACTGATGCTAAAAGCGAAAGCATTTGCTAAGATGTATTGAACCATTAGAATTCATCACGGAACAGAGTTTTTATTCTAATCCTATAAAACCTTGTCTAAACCAGTCAAATCTTGCACGAGAGTTGAATACCCCTCTTAAGAAAAGAGGAAATCCGTACAAGTTTATCTCCTTGTACGGAATGAATGAGGATTAGTTGGATTGTGTTATTTCCAGATCAGGTTCAGTAACCGGTACCCAAACCAAAAGAGGATGAAACCTACTGCCGTGATAGCTCGAACTGCGATGACTTCGAAAGTGGCTACTGGAAGGAAAAGCAACCCGAAATCAGCAATAATGGTGATGAAGATCATTAACAGACCTACCCACATGAGCATATCCTTGATGTAGACCTTCTGGCCTAATCCACGGCGTGAGCGCATGTAAAGTATGAGAGAGATTAGAGGGACAAGGCAAAGATAGAACACGGCATAAATAATTGCTAATGCTGTAAATCCTATCCCATAATACGTCGTAAGGTTTGGTGCAATCCATGTCACAAAACCATGAATTACGACAGTCGGATGAGTAAGGGCCGCAAACCACAGAAGGACGGCATAGCCACATGTTCCTAAAATCGGGATTAATATTCCATAGGATGATCGTCCACCAAAGTATTCCTTGTTAAAAACGCGAATAGACCAAAATACCAAGAAGAACCCAGCGAAGGCTAAGTACATACCCCATTGGACTGCCCAGCCACTAATCATTACGGCTGAGGCGTTGGGAATGACAACTAGAGGACGTAAACCAATAACGAGATATGCTAAAGCGAAGAACCACAACATAAAGATCGCATAAAAGAGGAGTGTTCGATCTTGTTCAGGTCTGCGTATATATTCTATGAAGAGCTGTAACCCAAAAAGAAGGGCAATTATGAATATCGTTAAGCTGACGCCAGCATCAAGAATAGTTGACAGGTTAATACCTCCAGAGGCATGACTCCACTTGAAGATTTATAAAAATGTAGCTTTTGTGACGAAAATTCTCAAGTAAAAAACTAACCTTCCCCTTTTTATCCGGAGACTTGCAATGTAATGCCAATTCGTCACTAGGAGGACTCAAAATGACCTCAACACTCCGCTTTGCCGTCGAATTTGTCCCCCAAGAAGCATATTGGCAAACAACTGCCCTAGGCATTCTTGCAGAAAAATACGGCTTCAGCTTTTGCTGGATCACGGACCATTTCAATAATCGGTCAGTCTATGTTATCCTTAGCCTGCTTGCAAATTACACCAATTCCATTATGATCGGACCAGGGGTGACCAATCCTTACCTCATAAATCCAGTTCAGACAGCCTCTACGCTCATGTCTCTGGATAACCTATCAGACGGTCGAGCGATGCTCGGAATCGGAGCAGGAGATAAAATCACCTTGAACCTGCTTGGAATCGAGCGAACAAAACCGCTCACGGCTGTCAAAGAAAGTGCCGAAATTTTTCGTACCATCTTTGATACAGGAAAGATCAAAGATTTCAACGGAGAGGTATTTAGTGTTGAGAAAGCCAAAGTAGCTTTTGAGAAGACAGGCAAAATTCCCATTTATATCGGGGCTCAGGGACCAAAAATGCTTCAACTTGCAGGTGCGTTGGGCCAGGGAGTTTTGGTAAATGCTTCTCACCCAGTCGATTTTGGGTATGCAATGAAACAAATCAAGAAAGGCATCACTGAAGCAAAACGGAAACCCTCCGATGTGGATGTCGCAGCCTATGCAAGCGTCTCAGTGGCTACAGATATGAATAAGGCAACCAAAGCCGCAGTTCCGGTCGTTGCATTCATTGTAGCAGGGTCACCCCCAGTGGTGTTAGAACGTCATGGGATATCTCAAGAAAGCGTTGAACCGATAACCAAAGGATTGAGTAAAGGTGATTTTCCTACAGCCTTTGGTGCAGTAACAGATGAGATGCTGGATGCGTTTTGTATTCGCGGTACACCAAATGAATGCACAGAAAAAATCAAGGCACTCCAGAAAGTGGGAATAACCCAGTTTGTATTCGGTTCACCAATTGGCCCAAAAAAACGGGTTTCGATGGAACTTGCTAGTAAAGAAATACTTCCACACTTTGCCTAGTCAAGCTTAACTGTGGAGTCTAAAGAATCCGAGACTTCAAGAAACTAGAGATCTTGTTCCACGTATCCTTGCCATGAAAGGGAAGGAGTCTCTAATTCGTCTAGTGAGAGAGCGAGAGAAGTCACTTTTTTCCGAGTAACTTGGCCATCGACCAGGGTTTCCATGAAAACGGTGAGGTAATGCACATCGCGTTGGTTTTTATCCTTTCGCTTTTCAATGACTTTGACTAATCGAAAGGCATGGCCTGGTAAATCGGGTATCGTAGCAGTCTGTGAAGTGAGGAACGGTGAACTCATACAAAACTCTCCTAATATATACTCAATACCGCATAACATATATAGGTTGGGGCAATACGCAAAATATCTCCTCACCCAAACCCAATAATAATTACTGTTATAAACTGTATATACTCTTTTTTCCTGAGTTATACAAATAATCGATACCAGTCGATAATATGCAGAGCTCGAATTAGCCCAGCGTTCGGGCAATAGCCAGCAAACGATAAGTGACTAAGGATGCCAGATGAGCGTGAGCTTCCGCGTCTAGATATGCTGCTGCAGATCTATCAAGAAAAACCTTTGCGCGAGCAGGAAATTCTTCATCGCTCTCCCAAATTGCGTAGGTATAAGGAACCAGGGGAAGGCCCGCAATCGTAAAGGCTAGATCTCCAATTTTTGCCGAGACACCATTGAGGCGTTCGGCAGCCATTTTGAATAACTCGGGTGTACTCGCCAGTAGATTTTCAATGGGTTTGACAGCACGACCTTCGAATACCGCGGAATAGACCCGACCTCCGGATATCTGTTTATAGCTAATATAGTCGTGCGTGAGGGGCGTTTCTTCCGCCTTGGCGTATTGATGAAGAAGAAAGAAAACGTATTCAATTTTAGGATCAAAAGATTTGCCAAGTGTTAAGTCGGTTATGCTCCCGTCTTTAAGACTCACTTCGAGATCAAGGAACTGAAGTGTATCAGATTTTGGAAACCCGAGGCGCCCTGGAAGGGTCGAAAGTACATCTTTACATTTTTCCCATGTCCATCGATCAAAACTTCCTATTTTAGCCATGGTTCCCACCATTTCTAGGTTAAGCGGGTTAAAAGCACACTTGTTGGTCACAGGTTTTATGTCTGCCTGTCTTCTAAATGGGCTTTTCGCAACGAATTTTACGCATTTGGCGGATTTCCCGATACTTTTAAGGCATGATTTGGCGCGTTAGTAGTTAACCTGAGGTTCGAGATGACAAGCTGAGATGGCGAGAACAACAGTCCATGATGCAAATCACGAAGAAATACTTCGCGAAATTATAGCAGAGCTGGAACAGCATCGTGGAATAAAAGGATGGGCCATAATTAGTCAAGAAGGCTTGCTGATCGAACACCGGATGCCGCCTAGTGTGAACCCCCATCTTCTTGCTGGAAATGCCGCAGCGCTTGCCCACTCGGCTCAAGTCGTTATTGGTCAAACCGACTCAGGACCCATGAGGCAAATTCTACTCGACGGCGAACGCCATTTCATCATAATGGTGGGAGGAGAACAACAACTCATTTTCCTAGTCATGGCCAAAGAAAAAACAGATCTTCGCCCCCTAGGTGAATTTCTCGCCACAGCTGCAAGCCGGTTTCAATCCCAGGGCTAAGTCCATCACTTCTTTTCTAAGAAGTCGATTGTAACCCCTGAATCCTTGAGCATTTTAATGCCTTCTTCATCAGGGTATGTGCGCTTAATAACGACACGCTGAATACCCGCATTAATGAGCATCTTAGCACAGATTGTGCATGGGGAATGGGTAACATACAAGGTAGCTCCCCGACTGCTCACTCCATGTAATGCACACTGAATGATTGCATTCTGTTCTGCATGAACACCTCGACACAACTCATGTCGTTCTCCGGGTTTTACACCTGTTTTCAATCGCAAACAGGTTTCCGTGGTACAGTGTTTGGTGTTCATTGGGGCACCATTATAACCTGTTGCCAGGATATGCTTGTCACGAACTAAGACAGCACCTACCTGGCGTCGAACACAGGTCGAGCGTGTAGCGGCAAGGTCTGCAAATTGAGTGAAGTATTTATCAATTGATGGCCGGAGACGTTCTTGCCCAGGCTGATCTTTTGAGGGAACCAACCCAGCATCATCAGGAATTTTTGAATCTGGCATTTTCGTGAAACCTTATGTACAATCTCCTACCTTATTGCCCTTACTCCTTCGTAGACTTTCGTTTGAGCATTGCTTCAACGAAGGAATGGTACAGCGGATGTGGGAGATCTGGTCGAGAAGAATATTCAGGATGATATTGGACTCCAATCATCCAGTACTTATTGGACATCTCGATGGCATTGATAATTTTCCCGGATTTATCCGTAGCCGAAACAGTCAATCCCACCTTTTGGGCTTTCTTGGCTGGATCTAACATCAGATGGTAGCGGTGTCGGAACCTTTCACGAACTTGCGCCTTCTTATAGATGCTTCGCAGTTTGGTTGAGGGTTTAATATACACAGGATGTCCAGCTAGCCGCATTGTGCCTCCTTTCTCTTCTATGGATTTTTGTTCAGGAAGAAGATCTACAACAGGGAAAGGCGTTTTCGGATTCAGTTCCGTGCTATTTGCTTTATTCATTCCTAACGCATACCGACATAAAGCTACAAAGAGGAGTTGAGCTCCAAAGCAGATGCCAAGGAACGGCCAATCCTCTTCTACAGCAATCCAAGCTGAACGAATCATACCTTCAGTTCCACGAGTGCCAAATCCGGGTGTAAGGAGAATCCCATCATAAGCAGATAGCTGCGCTTTAGCGTTCTCTGCGCCTTCAAGTTTTTCTGCGTCAACCGTATCAATGGTGACCTTGGCACCCTGACTTGCCCCAGCATGACGAAGTGCCTCGGTAATGCTAACATACGTATCAGTCATGGCAACGTATTTTCCCGGCATAGCAATTCTGAGTTCAGTGGTTGGATTCAGGAACTGATTGACAACTTCTTGCCAAGCAGCCATTCCCTCAGGTGGGCGCGCCATCATTTCTAAGCGCTGTAATATGATAGCGTCTAATCCTTGCTCGTAAAATTTCAGAGGTAGTTGGTAAATTTCCTTTAAATCAGGATTAGATATTACTGCCTCTTGAATGACGTTGCTATAAGAGGCTATCTTTCGCCGGGCGTCCTCGGTTAGGGGCACCGGACTCCGAGCAATTATCACATCTGGTTGTAAGCCCAATGCTTGGAGTTGTCTCACTGAATGTTGAGTGGGTTTTGTTTTCAATTCCCCTACCGTGGCAAGCAGAGGAACTAGTGTCACATGCGCTAATAGGGTATCACAAGCAGGTTCTTCGAGTCGGAATTGACGAATGGCTTCCAAAAAGGGTGCGGCTTCAATATCACCCACGGTCCCGCCAATTTCAATCATTACAACATCTAGATTCTTGATAGCAGCACCAATATCTCGTAGACGCCGTTTTATCTCATTTGTGATGTGAGGAATAATTTGGACAGTCTTCCCTAGAAAGGTCCCCAAGCGCTCCTGCAAAATTACACTCAAATAGACTTGACCTGATGTGATATTATTCCGCGGATGAATCGCCCGCCCAATGAACCGTTCATAGGTTCCAAAATCTTGGTCCACCTCCGCAGAAGTATAATTAAAACTTGGAGCAGGATTAAACTCGAAGATCTGATCTGTAATGAAAGGCTCTCCATGTTCAACAGGATTGAGGGTTCCAGGATCCACATTCAAGTAGGGATCAATTTTAACCAGATCTATCTCATAACCACGAAATTGTAATAACTTGGCAATACTAGCAGTAGTATGCCCTTTACCTATTCCTGATAAAACACCGCCAGTTACAAAAATGAACTTAGGCATATTTCCTCTTTTACGAACCACTAAATAAGCCTAGCGGTAAAAAGAAACATCCTACATAACATTCATTTGAAAGATTCATTTTTTATAAAACAAATAGTGCAATATAGTATTTACCACAATATGGTGGTAAATCTATGCCAAACGAGTTAGATTATCTAACTTTCCGAGGAATAAAACTAATTAGTTTCAAGAAGAAAGAAAATGGAGAAATAATGGGGACTGGAATCCTCAATCCCCTTTTGGAGAAATTCCGGCTTATTCCTATGATTTTCCTACAAGCGAATTTCTACAAAAAATATGATAAATTAGGAACATGGAAAGGAAAACGAGTCGCGAACACATTTGCTCCACCCGTTGGTAGTCGCCCCCAATATCGAGCACTCAAAGGACTCATTCGGTCTCATCTATGTCCCACTGGAATCCCCGTTGCAATGACATTTGCAGTAACCTATCGATGCCAGTGCCATTGCGTCCATTGCAGTGCTGGCCGCCATGCAAAGCCAAACGTCCCGGAACTATCCACTGAAGAAGCAAAGCAACTCATCGACGAGGCCCAGAACCTTGGGGTCACCATTATCGCATTTACTGGAGGAGAGCCCCTAACCCGAGGCGACATCTACGAGTTAATTGCACATGTCGATCAAAGGAAAGCCATGCCAATTATGTTCACAAATGGATTATTATTGAATGATGAAAATGTGGACAGGTTAGCTGAAGCCAGTATGTATTCAGTTTTTGTTAGTTTGGACAGCCCCACTCCCGAGGAACATGATGCCTTACGAAAAATGCCTGGACTTTTTAAGAAAGCCACAGAAGGAATCAAGAAATTAAAAGAAAAAGGAATTCTTGTTGGAATCTCATCCTATGCCACCCGAACAGCCACAGATAAAAAAATGTATAAGAAAATGTATTCACTTGCTCAGAAATTAAGGGTGCAAAATTACATACTATTTGATGGCGTGCCTACTGGTAATATGCTTAAAGATGTTAGTGAAATGTTAACACCAGATCAACGGGAAGAAATCTATCAGTTCTCAGCAAAGATATTCGAACAAGAAAGAGTACCGCCCTTATCCTCCCAATCTTGGCAAAATTCCGTTGAAGGTAATTTTGCCGGAATAGGCTGTCTTGCAGCAAATATCCAGTATTATGTTTCAGCCTATGGAGATGTCACACCATGTGATTTTACCCCACTATCCTTTGGCAACATTCGTCGCGAACCTTTGAAGAATATCTGGGTCCGAATGGTCAACCATCCTGCTTATAAACATCGAAGCCATTACTGCCGAATGCAAAATCCCGAATTTCGTCATTGCTATATCGATCCCATTCCTGATAATGCAACATTGCCCTACAGTATTGCAAAACTGCCCAAAGTCGATTATATTCAGAAAAAGAATCAATAAAAATATCTCCCTACCAACTAAGAATACTCTTCTTAGAACACATTTATACTAACAGAATTCAGTTTCTGCCCTCACCATTATGTATTTATAGGTGAAAATCTGACTGCAATTTTGAGGGATTGGACCTCATGATTCGACGAAAGTCGACACTGCTGCCAACCAAACAGGCTTGGGCGCTCTTCTTACTCGCACTACTACTACCTACAGGACTCTATTTTGGCTTTCATGCAATCTCAATTCCTTTACAAAGCCCTGCAGATCAAGCCCGAGCCACGGTTCATGCACAATGCGCTATCTCATATTATCCGCAGATACCAGAATCCGAGAACATTCTCAGCCAACTGACACAGAGTCCAGCCAGCTGGCTGCTACATCGAATTACGGAGAACTGGTTCTGGTCTATTCTTTTTGCCTTGCTGTTCATTCTCATGCTGATCCTGGTGGCAACCTTCGTCACCATCCTTCCACCAATTTGACTCCAGGGAAAACGCGTGGGTTTCTAGGATGTCGGGAAGCATCCTAGACATGGCGGAATATACCGCCCGTACAGGCAGATCTCAGTTTTTCCAGCCTCTAGCTTAGGTCTGCCTGTACCACTTCCTTCACGCTGGTTACGGTGGTACCCGCCACCACCACCCTTCCAGACCTCAACTCCAGGGAAAACGCGTGGGTTTCTAGGATGTCGGGAAGCATCCTAGACATGGCGGATAGACCCGCCCTGTACAGGCAGGCCTTCCTTTTTTGGAACCCTCCAGCAAATGGTCTGCCTGTACTCACTTTTTCATCCCCAATGACAACTCTTATAGTTCATGAAAATCGAATTATGGAGTAGAGGGATTGATTTCTCATGCGCGTTCATGAAATTCGATCAAACAGTTTGAAGATGTGCATTGGAATCTTAGCCTTCGTGTTTCTATTGTTCAGCCCATACCCCACAATTTCTAGAAGTTCTAGCCACGGAATGGCGTTTAACGCACATTGGGATATTCAATATCACGGAGTGGTTGTTGATGTAGATCTAATCGCTCCGACAAGTGTAATTACCATGAACAAGTATTGGTTTAATACCAGCGCAGAAATTCAAAGCATTGACACAAGCCCGCCTAATGCTGTAGAAAAAGTCTTCATCTTCAAAATATCCCACCTTCTCATTACACCTAATTCTTTATCTTCCGGATATTCATATACGGATAGAAACATGAGCGTCGGTGATCGCCGAACTCGCAACAGACATGTGATGTTAAGTGCTTGGTCTGTTGGGTTAGTGCCGGGCTCATCGACAATATTAGTTTATCACGTCGGTGTTGATCTGGGAGTTGAAGATTCGCAGGGAACACTCAATGTCCTAAACAGTACATTCAGTTATGAATTCGAAGTCGTTGCGGGAGAAGATGCAGCTGAATATTTTCTCCAATTACAACGTACGCAGATGATGATTTACGGCACTGTTGGAATAATCATTGTAGCAATCATTCTGGGTATAGCGTTTTTCGTCTACAGAAAGCCAACGAAAGAAGTCCTTTGATTGAAGTGAATGTTTCATCTCTGTGTTGATTTGGGTGCTGTTGGTCTGATATTTTCTATTTTCCATTAACTTTATATAGGTGTACCAATCGATATACATAGCGTGGCAAGGTATCTTGTGTGGCATGATTATGTGCCTATCAAGGTACATGGTCTCGCACACAAACACAAGCCTGCCACCCACGACAACCGCTCTCAGGCGGAGAACACCTATGCCGAAACAAAAACTACCTGAAACATGGGAAAGTGACGTACGCCGTGGCCTTCTACGGCTTCTGGTCCTTGCCGTCATCAAAGAATCAGGATCCACCTTCGGGTACGCCATAGCCCAAAGCATCCGCGAGCGCACTGCTGATCGGCTCATCGTTCAAGATGGCACATTGTACCCGTTGCTCCGCCGTCTCGAAGAACAAAAAATGGTCCGCAGCACCTGGGACGTATCCGGTGAACGCCCTCGTAAATTCTACCAACTGACTGCGAGTGGCGAGCAACAGCTTCTAGCCATGCTAGAATTTTGGAATGACCTCGTCATCTCATTGGACCCGCTCTTCCGCGGCATCGCGGTGGGGCGTGAAGCAGACATTGATTACAAAGAACAAGTGCAATTCTGCACTTCCTGCGGTAACCAAGTGTACCCTGGAGCAATCTACTGTGCAAACTGCGGAGCGGAAATCTCAGAAAAGTGATAAAAAATGTCATATAATCCTCAAGACGAATATTCGGGCAATGGGAAACCCCCACAAGCATCCTCACCTGGTGATGAGGCTTCAGCTCGAAAAATCATCGCAGACTACTTAGATCAAGTGAAGGCTCGACTTCCCTCAGAAGTTGCCGCTGAAGTGATCCCCGAACTCCGGTCTCACCTTCTGGAACAAGCTAGTCAACCTAGTGGACGCCTTACCACAGCTGCTGCATGGGATGCCGTCGTTTCGATGGGTAGCCCCGACATTGTGGCACGGGAATTTCGACGCGAGAAAGAAGAAAGCGACATCGAAACCGTTGAAAACTTTCTCGACGCGCTTACTCCACAATACCGTCAGTATTTCTGGTGGTCCATCATCGGGATCGTCATCGCGGACCTAGCCCTAATCGGCTTTCTTGTAACAGTAGTTCTACTCAACATGAGCACAGTTCCTATACAGTTCCTACTTCCTTACATCATTGTTGGAGTTGTTGCTCAAGTTTGGGTGTTTGTAGGAATACTCATATCTTACTTAGTCATGCTTGCCTTATCCCATCCCTCTGGACCCCCGGTTACCGAGATTATTCGGAGCATTATCCGGGATCATGAAAAGAAAGAAGAACGACGCATCCCCCGTACCCAAAAACGGGTTCAGAAGCGTGTAAAGAAATATAACGAACTCACTGGTCGAGGCTCCCTACTTGGAAAGCTCCTCGGTCATATCATTGGTATCGTTATCGCCTTAGTTGCAGCCATCGTTCTACCAACCTTAGTTCCGACCTATCCAACCCTTGAAATCGCAGTACTTTACTGGTTAGCCTTCTTTGGATTAACACATGCAGGACTCACAACGATCCGGACAGCCGTCGGTGATAGTTCATTAGCCGCCGCACGACTCTTGGCATCTATTGACACTCTCTATGCGTTAGTAGGAATCTGGACGCTCACCCTATTCTTCTATGGACCTCTCTCCTGGCCGATTCCCGTGTGGAATGGAGTCTTTTGGGGACTCATTTACTGGAAAGCCTTTGTATTCCCATGGATATGGTGGCTTGGACCCCTACTAATCTTTATCAGCTTTGTGGCGATGATAATCAACCTCATCCAAGTGAATATCTACATTCAGCCCTTACACAACGGTTACGAAGTGTGTATCGACGAATTTGGATAGTTAACATGTCCGTCCCTCCTGGGGTGGTGCGCTGTTGGGTGCGTGCCACCCCTCAACTTTCTTTTTTTTCACAAGCCTTATCTTTGTCATACCGTTATTGAGAGTATATATGAGGGTCTTTGATGAGCGCTGAAAATTCTGTTATAGTTCGGGCATATGATGTGAAAGATTTCGTGTCTTTAACGAATCTTGTTGCTGAATTTTTTAGTTACCATCTCCAACTTAATGGGCGAGGGCCGCTCCCACCTGAAGAAGCCGCGACAATAATTCCTCAAGATATGCTCCAAGAATCTTCTCATATTCTCGTGGCCGAAACAACAGAAGGAAAAACAGTGGTTGGCTTTTGTCGAGTAGAGCTGCATGAAGGAGCTTACTTTCTTCGGGAATTAGGAGTCACAGAGAATTGGCAAATTCGTGGGGTGGGTACAGCTTTACTTCGAGCTGCTGAAGATTATATCAGGGAAGCGGGGGAAACAAATCTTTACCTTTCTGTTGTTCCACGAAATATCAATGCGGTTCGGTTCTTTGTTCGCCGTGGCTACGATATTTTGAATACCATGGAATTGCGAACCACGGTTGCAGAAGAAAAAATCACACGAAAACCACTACATTTTCTGGGTCTTCAATTTCGATATTAGACAGGACAATGTAGATAAGCGAAGAATCTACAAGGCACTACCAATTGTGTGAAGGAATCGGAGAATTGAAGGCTGTGACATCAAACAGCGAAGTACAACCCGATCCACGATTCAAGGTAAAGATTGGGGAAGTCGAACTTGAGAATCCCCTAATATTAGCCTCCGGAGTGTTAGGTGTTGCTGCTGGTGGCCTAATTCGGGCGTGGAAAGATGGGGCTGGAGCGGTGGTTTCAAAAACAGTTGGTATGAAACCGCGAGTAGGACATCCAGGACCACGAATTGTTGGAATCCATGGAAATAGTCTAATGAACGCTATGGGAATCCCCAACCCAGGGATCGATGATTATCTTCCTGAAATCAAGCTCGCTATTGATACAGGAGTTCCAATTATCGGGAGCGCATTAGGGAATGACCCATCCGAGTTTGCCCAGGTAACGGCTAAGTTAGTCAAAGCGGGTGTAATCGCAGTCGAATTGAACGTGTCCTGCCCTCATCTTGGTTCGCTATACTTGTTGGGGATGGACCCAGACCGAGTTGCAGAAGTTGTTGAAAAATCTAGAAACAATATCAACGATAAAGTCCCAATCTGGGTGAAGCTACCTGGTTCCACAGATTATCCACGTTTAGTGGAAGTGGCTAAATCTGCTGAGAGGGCAGGTGTATCAGGGCTTGTAGTCATGAATACTCTACCCGCCTTAGCTCTTGATACTGAAACGCGTAGACCATTACTGGGAGCAGGTATTGGAGGGTTGTCTGGACCAGCGATTAAACCAATTGCCGTTCGAGCCGTATGGGAGCTTCATCGAGCAGGTCTGAAAATCCCTATCATTGGTGTTGGAGGGATTCTCACTGGCAATGACGTGATCGAATTTTTCCTTGCAGGAGCTGCCGCGGTCGAAATCGGAACTGCAGTTTTAACACGAGAATCATTAATCTTTACAACGATACTCCAAGAACTGAGTGAATACCTTACTCGCCACGAAATCAACCATATTTCAGAGCTAAGTGGGCAAATGCAAGCATCAGGAGTGACCCCATAACTATGGTTGTTCATGACCTAAAAGTTGTCAATGGACGCCTTGTATTGCCAGATCGTGTAGAAGAAGCCGATCTGTTAATTGACGATGGAAAAATTGTTGCTATTCTTAAACCCGGTTTATCAGCACGTGAACAGACAAATGAAATCATTGATGCCTCAGGCTATTTAGTGCTTCCTGGACTAGTTGACGTTCATGTGCATTTTCGGGATCCCGGATACCCTGAAAAGGAAGATTTTGCCTCTGGCTCCTTAGCTGCGGCCGCAGGTGGAGTCACAACGATTGTGGATATGCCTAACACGAATCCACCCACTACAACACCTGAGAGGCTTCAAGAAAAAATCAAGCGAGCAGAAGAAAAGTGTCTAGTTGATTTTGCTTTCCATGGTGGACCATTTCATTCAAAAGAATCCGATCAACCAAGTCAGGATGAGAATGATGTGATTGCTATTACCATGGCTCAGCAACTGATTGAAGCAGGTATTGTTTCTTTTAAGATTTATATGCCCCACCAGGAAGCATCTGCAATTCCGCTTCTTGCGCCTCTTGGTCATTTACTGACTGTACATGCTGAGGATCCATCTTTACTTAGTGAACCAACTGATGGCTCTTCATTTGCTTTCCTAGCGAGTCGTCCACCTGAAGCAGAAATAGTTGCGATTGAGAAATTGCTCGCAGATCCACCTATGTGCGGTTTCCATATCTGCCATTTAACAACAGCAGCGGGCTTCCGAGCCATTCTTTCAGCAACACACAAGGGTGTGCCTGTCACCACAGAGGTTTCACCTCATCACCTACTGCTAACCGTAAAGGACCTGGCTGATATTGGTCCAGTGGCAAAATGCTATCCACCACTCCGGTCAACAACTGATAGAGAAGCCCTTATGAATGCTTGTTTTGCGGACCAGATTAAAATCATCGCCTCTGATCATGCCCCACATACAGCAGCTGAAAAAGCAGGACCTGATGCAGATTTCGCCTCTGCCCCAGGAGGAATTATCGGTGTTGAAACAATGCTTCCTTTGATGTTTACTCGATTAGTGCATGATGCCGAGATGACTCTTCCTCACTTGCTTCGTATGATGGCCCTCAATCCGGCTTTGTACTTTGGGATTCGTAATTCCGAATGGATTGAAAAGGGGCAATTCGAAGTAGGAGCTGATGCAGATTTTGTCATCTTTGATCACAAAACCAAATACAAAATTCGAGGTGATGCCCTGCATGGAAAAGCCACTCTTACTCCCTTTGAGGGCTGGAACGTAAGAGGTAAAGTCTGTCGGACAGTCCTCAGCGGACAGACCATCTTTGAGGGAGATGCTAATTAATGCCAGAAAGAAAAACTCGAAAACACACGTCGACACTTACCTACAGGCTTCGACCGATTGTTGGTCCAATTCAGGAAATCAAAGACGTCACGCCTCGAACCAAATCCTTTACATTAATTGCTCCGGAAATCGCTCGCTCTGCTTCACCGGGACAATTCGTGATGGTCTGGATTCCAGGAGTCGACGAAATTCCAATGAGCATCTCCTCAACATCTAACCCATCAGGATTAGTAGAGTTCGCAGCAGCGAAAGTCGGAGAAGCAACTGAAGCCTTACACTTAATGAAAGAAGGTGACCTCTTAGGTTTACGCGGTCCCCTCGGTCATGGATTTACATTTCCACGGTCTATTGACAAAGGCCCAATCCTTATGGTAGCTGGCGGGTGTGGTTCCCCTCCTCTCGCTTTTGCTACAGAAGCCGCTGTAAAGAAAGGGCATGAGGTCCATGTAGCATTGGGCGCAACCACAAGAGCTGAACTGCTCTTTCGAGAACGATTTGACCAGCACGCGCAAAAAGTCATTGTTGCAACTGATGACGGAACTGATGGTATTCAAGGCACATCTGTTGATGCAGCAGCTTTCCATCTTGATGTGGATTCACGCTATGCAACATGCTTAGCCTGTGGACCTGAAAGTATGCTAATCAGTCTGACAGACTTGCTCTCGAAATACCCTATTCCTTTACAGGTAAGTCTAGAAAGGTACATGAAATGCGGGGTGGGATTATGCGGACATTGTATCATTGATACAGAGGGAACGCGTGTCTGCCATGAAGGTCCAGTCTTTGACGCAAAGACTCTCAAAAATACTGATTTTGGTAAATGGAAACGAGATAGTACAGGCAAGCATCTCCCCTTGGATCCTTCCAAAGAAAGTTGTGCCCACTAGCGTTAATGAAATGGTCTGGGAAGCATCGTGAAGCAATCAAATTTTCTTGGGGATTACTCACCCTGGTTTCTTTTCGTAGTTGGTACTATCCTCATTATTGCGGGGGGTGTTATGTATTCAATACCCTTGAGTCCTCTCGGTCCACTAGCCTTATTTTTTATCGTTCTTGGAATCGCAATCCTACTCCAATCCTCACTTGCTTTTCAACCCAACAACGACATCAAATTAGTCTTAATCATTGCCATTTCGGCCTTGCTTGTGATCCTTGTTGATTTTTGGCCACTCCAATGGCTGTATAGCCACACCAGCGCAACCATTCTTGGATTTGCAGGAATCAATGCAATCCAATATTTCAATCCCCATTTTGGTGGCGCTCAAATACTTATCTTCATCCACGAGGCGGGAACGATGCGAATCGTCGGTGGAGAAATTGATAATGCCTGTGCTGGCCTTATTGCTCTGATTCCCTGCTTAATGTTGCTTCTACTTTCTGATAAAAAGATGCAACCGAAGCCTGACCGAGTAATTGTGGGGTTAGCGGCAATTTTGATAATCGTTTTAGGAAATCTCTTCCGGATTTTTATCGAGCTTTGGGCACCTGCAGTTGGAATAGCCCCTTTCGAACTCGTACATTACCCGCTCGCTTTTCTTCTTGGCTATTTTGGAGTCGTGGTGATTGCACTATTGGGGCAGAGAGTAACCCAACAGGCAAAGGTCCAGAACACAAAGTGAGATTAATCTGCTTTAGAAATGTAAGCAAGAATTCGGGTGCAATCTGATTCCGATAGCCGCTTTTCTGCTGCTAAGGCTTTGATAATCTTAGAAATAGGTGCTAAAGCATGCAATGAAAGATTTTCCTTTTCTAGTTGCTCGGAGCCACCTTGTTCGCGGTCTAATACCACCAGGACATCGTTCACTTTTGCCCCTGATTCCCGCAAGGCCTTAACGGCCTCGATTTTGCTACCCCCATCGGTTATCAAATCGTCAATCAATAGCACTTGGTCGTCTTTTTCAAGAAGTCCTTCGACTCTTTTCTGACGCCCATGGGCTTTTGGTTTATTTCGAATATAGAGCAAAGAGAGATTAAGACGACTGCAAATCGCAGTAGCAAATGATATTCCGGCTGTAGGAACCCCAGCAATGCGTTTGAATTTTACTTCAGGATGCTTGGCAAGCCATTGTATGAATAAATTAGTGAGTTTGTTGAATTCATCCGGAAAGGATGGAACAATACGCAAGTCGATATAATAAGGGCTAGATTTTCCAGAGGCTAGCGTGAATTCACCAAATTGGATGGCTCCAACATCTGCGAGCATAAGAGCGACTGTTTTAATAAACACATCTTCTTCAGATTCATCTATGGAAAGGAGTGCCGAAAATGTTTGTTGGGCTAACTGCTTTGCTTTGATAGCTGGGTCTTCTGCGGTGTAAATGGTGCGACCAATAATTTCATAGTTTGCTCCGGCGGATACGGCGGATCCAGGTTTTCCTCCCTGAGCCCCGACGCCTGGAGCTAATATCAGGGTCTCGGGTCCTAAAAGAATTCGGATTTCATGTACATGCGCAGGTCGTGTGCCTGGAGCGATTACTCCTGTGGCTTTTAATTGCTTGGCGAGGTTTACCAGGCGGGGAGTTTGAGGATGAATAAACGTAGCAGCGCCTGGGTGGCTCATATCCACAACAAGGATGACACCTTTATCTCCAGCATTTTTAGCCTCATCTAAAACGGCTTGAATGGCGTCTTCACCAATGAACCCTTGAACGATGATGGCGTCAAATCCCGCTGCAAAGGCATGTCGAGCAATCCAAGCATTGGTATTGTCAATATCAGCGACTTTAAAATCAGCAATGAGAGGGAGCTCAGGGAGAATCGCTTTAAGATGATGAACGATTTCCAATCCTACTGCTAGAATCAGAGGGTAGTTTAGTTTGATGGCAACAACATAGGGGTCAACGGCAGCAGCAATATGACAAGCTCGTTCAATCAGTTCTTTACGAGCAGAATCAGGTGCATTGGCGGGGAGAGTATTCGCAATGTCAAGAGCGTGTATTACACGTGTTCTATGGGTTTTCACACGATTTTCTAATGCCCTTATGAAGGCTTGTCCAAAGAGTTTTACCAATGATTTACCCTCCAAATCTCGTGTATGCAGCGCTAACTTGAAATTTGTAATTGTTCGATGATATAATCCTGGCTCATTATTCGTTTACAATAGCAGCAACGGAGTGTAACCGGCGAACGGTCTACCACGGTGAATTTACGTTTGATTCCACGTTCATTATTCGTAATACAACTGGGGTTCACACAACGTACAATGCCAACGATTTCATCAGGCACTTCGATTCGCATCTTACTGAATATCTTATACTTTCGAATAATATTGATGGTTGCCTGTGGCGCAATGAGAGCGATGCGGTTTATCTCATCAGCAGTTAGTTCGCGACCTTCCACCTTAATGATGTCTTTTTTCTTCATTCGCTTGCTTTGAACATTCATCGCAATGCTTAACACATCGCCTTCTTGTCCCGTTATGCCAAGAATTTGCAAAACGGCGAGGGCGTACCCAGCAGTAATATGATCAATCACGGTTCCAGCCTGGATCTTTTGGATTCGGAGCTCATCAACCTTTTCTAAGGCTTTGGATTTTTGTGCCTTGGTTTTAGGTGGTGTCATTATGTTACACTTCCATTAACATGGCTAGAATAGCCATTCGTACAAGCACCCCATGAAACATCTGGGTAAAGTATCGGGCATAAGGAGTATCATCAACTTCAGGAGCAATCTCATCCACTCGAGGTAAAGGATGAAGGATATCCAAGTTTGGTTTAACACCCTCAAGAATGCCTTTATCTATTTGAAAGACTCCTTTCACCTTTTCATAGTCTGCTTCTGTTGGAAATCGTTCCTTTTGAATCCGAGTCACATATAATACATCAAGTTCGGGGAGTATACCTTTCAAATCCTGCGTCTGGATGACTTCCTTTCCCTGTTCAGTCAGATCCATTACAATTTCGTCGGGGAGTTCGAGCCCCGAGGGTGAAACACAATAAAGACGATTTGTGAACCGAGTAATGGCATAAGAAAGAGAGTGGACTGTTCGACCAAAACGGAGGTCCCCCAACATTGCGATTTTGAGCTTTTCCAAGCGACCCTGACTGCGTCGGATAGTTGATAAATCAAGAAGAGTTTGAGTTGGATGTCGTCCTGCTCCATCACCTGCATTAATGATTGGAATTTGTGCAACTTCTGCTGCCCATTGAGCAGCGCCTTCTTGTGAGTGTCTAAGTACTATGACATCAGCATAATTTTCTACCGTTCGAATTGTATCAGAAAGCGATTCACCTTTTGCTACAGAGGAGGCACGTATATCAGCCACTGAAATTGTAGAACCACCAAGTCGTGTCATTGCTGACTCAAAACTCAATCGGGTTCTGGTTGAAGGCTCATAAAACAGAGTCGCAAGTATCTTCCCTGCAAGAAGGGAGGACGCCTTGCCTCCCCGAACGATGGATTCCATTTTGTCTGCGCGGTCAAGTATCGCAATGATTTCCCTAGTGCTCAGGTCTGCAATGCTAATGAGATTCTTAACTTTGAGCGACACCGTTATTCCTCTTTTACGGGTCAAGGTTTGGAATGATAAAAGCTTTCGCCCTCAAGGAGGGGAAAAAGTAACAGGCCTACTATTCTAGCGGTTAGAAAGAACACTACTCATTTGGGCAACATAGCGGCGGATAGTGTTTTCGGGAGGTTCGTCAAGAGCAATCTCGCGTTGACGCTTGGTTGCCTGATACATACTCAAGGCTGTTCCAACCATATGCCGAGTCTGGATCATAGCGAGCATTTTCTCCTTCAGTGGTAAATCTAATAGAAGGGGTGGAAAGAAAAGCTGTGGAGCCACTAAGAGAATCTGTAATCTGTGAATGGTTTTGTGGAGACTGTAAGGGAGTTGTTGTTCATAGGCATCAGGAGTGAGCTGTTTCAGCAAACGATTCAACTCAGTTTGTGCTAATTTTCTTTGAGTAGACTCCCGAGTTGCAGCATATTGACAAATCTGACCCAAAGCGGCTAAGAGCTGTCGAAGGTCTCGGAGACTACGTTCGGTTTCAGAGGTGAGTTCCGTTACAAGTTCATTAAATAATAATGCAGCATGTGGGTAATTACCCTGATTGATAATCTTTAATCCATCAACAAGCCCAACCATTGTTATTCCGAAAGTGCTGAAAACAGAATAAACATCTGCAAAATTAGGAATCAATTCAGCAGCCTTCACGAACGCTTTCTGAACTTTATCAAAGGATTCTTGAGCGCTGGTAAAGTCTCTCCGGAGGATGTGAATTTGTCCAATCCGCCAATAGCTTTCTCCTACATCGTGAAAGAAGAAAATCTGGGAATAAAGGTCAGCTGCAACTGTGTACAATCTTTGACTTTCATCTAGTAAGGCGACGCGGTCTGCTTCATCAGGAGTGAAATCAAAACTACTTCGAAACAGTAAGGCATTAGCGTGTTGTGTGATGGCTTGGGCCTCTTTATGACGCTCCCCAGTTTTTGACCAGTCGACAGAGGCTTTCTCGAAATAGAAGGCAGCTTTCTGGAGCAAATCAGAATCGCCTTTGAGGATGCCGAGGCACTTAGCAACATCACCCGCTTGCTGATATGCAGAAGCGGAAATTATAGGATCAGGAACCAAAGCTATAAGCGGTATAGCCTGTTGGGTGTGACGACGCATTTTCTCTAAGAGTAAGACTTTGTCCTGTAGATTAGGCGTAAGCTCAGCTAGTTTAGCACATGCAAAGGCAACATTGCTTAGTGCCATGATTTGTCCTCGAACATCTTGGGTTTGGTTAAGGAGTTTAAGGCCAGTTTGACTCAATTCATGTTGTGTGGTTGCCCATTGGCGCTTCTTATCGATTCGTGTTTCTAAATCAGAGAAAAATCCACATATTTCACTTGCTTTAATGGTTGCGTATCCAGCCCATCGATTCCCCCTCGTTTTTTGAGCAAGTCTCTGACCCTCAAGTTGAATTTCGTAGATTTCTGATAACCGTTCTTTTCGAGTTTCAGGATTTAATTCGAACCAGGAAAGTCGTTCTAAAGCAGTGCCTAAGTGTATCGCCGCTTGTGCACGGAGGTCATAGAATTGTGTCATTTCACCAAGTTCGTGAGCTTTTCGAAGGTGCTCTTTGCCTAGCCGATAGAGTTCGTTTCGTCGATCAAAATCCTGCTCTAACTCCGCAATAGAAAGAAATCCTGTGCCTGCAAATATGTACGCACGAAGTAATTCGCCATATGCAGGAGTTCGTTCAAGGGCTGACACTGATTGAAGAAAATAATCCTTAGCTTTCGCATAAAGGTCCCGACGAAGCTCAGGATCTTGTTCGAACTCAGCTAGTTTTGAATAGGAATTTCCTAATAAGTTAAGCATCATTCCCCTTAGTCGATTGTGCGGTATAGTGGCAAGAGATCTTACGAGTTCATGGACATTATCCTGCCGGATTTGACGCAATGTTTTAGGCTCAATTTGGTACGGCTCAAGAAGATCTACACCATGTATAACGGCGATATTCCCCAAGGGTTTACGGTTTTTTATTTCACTTAAGGCGGTGGTTGCTCTCAATATGTTATTGAGAACAGTTTGTCTTTCATCGGTCTCCGCGTAATGAAGGAGAGGTTCTGCTAGCAAGAGAAAATAGGTATCGCGATTGGCAGGATGTAGTTCTTTGGCGATATCTTGAGCATGATTAATCCAATAAATCTGATCTTCGGGTTTCACATACGCAATGAGGCTCATGATGAGCTCTAGGGCTTGTTGTAGCTGATTGATTTCAAGAAACTTTTGAACCGCTTGATGAAATAGAGAGGGATTCGGTGGTTCGGCAAGCCATCCCTGAGCTGCCAGACTTAATGCCGTTAAATGCGTCTCTTGTTCGGGCATTAGACTAATTTTTTCCTTCAGTTCTTGGAAGCGAGAGAGAAAATCTGACAACCGGGCCTCCATTTCGAGTTTGCTATTTGCAGTCCAGGCACTAAGCCAGAGATTATTAAAACCGCGTTTAGCTACGTCGGAGCTCCGAGTTCTTTGATATAGGATAAAACAGTGTTCTGCGGCATCATAGTATTCGGCGTTTCTTTCTAAGATGGTGATGCGTCGGAGTTCAACGCTAACATCACTTAAAGACAACACCTCTCACCATGAATTTCCCGTTTCAAAATGTGCTGCAAGCTGCTTGATTGATTGCGAGAATTGATGATCCGGCTCTTTTTCCACAAAGAGACTTTGACTCATGTTCTCCATGACCTCACAGAAACAGGGAATAATACTCACAACTTCAATGCCAAGCTTACGGCTTAATGAATTCTTCAACTTCAAATAATCCTCAGAGGATTGTAACATACTGCATGGAACCTTATTGATAATCAGTTCAGGGCGTTTTCCCAGCGTTTGATTGTATACACCTTTGATAAGATGCTGGGTTCCAACTATATCCAATTGATCCATTTTAATCACTAAAATGAGCTCATCAGCTGCAAGAATCGCATTGATTGAGCTAAGCGCAAATCCTGGACTTGTATCAAAAATCTGAAAATTAATCCCAAATCGTTCAAAGAGGAGATCTTTACCATCAAGGACTAATTGGAGCACGCGGGCTTGCCATTCTTCATCAAGGCTATGGATAGTCATTTCATTAATTGCCTCACCGCATGGATTGGTAAACCCGACTTGGAAGCGTCCTTTGGTGTGAAACTGCTCGCTTAAATCGATTAACACATCAGGTAATTCACAGTGCTGCTCTAGCCAATCATTGATGTAGTACTCAACACCGTTACATTGCAATAATGCATTCAAGCTGGGAGCACGAAAATCAAAATCAAGAAGAACAACATTCCATCCCCGCTGAGCTAGTGTTAGAGCTGTATTAGCTGAGAGGTTGGACTTCCCAGTCCCACCCTTAAAGCTGTGAATTGTGATAGCCTTATTCAGACTTGGCCTATTTGCCTCGTGAATTCCATGTGGCTGTGCCAAGATCCTTTCCTCCTTAATCAACGTGTGGAATGGGTAAGGCTATACTGATAGAACCGACCGAGTCGAGAACGCTCTAAATAGCCTAGACGAAATAGAGCCCCTAGATATTTGGATTCGGCATTTTGGGATTTCCCAGTTATTGATGCAATATCCGCAGCATTAGCTTGCCGTAGTTTTAGCATTGCCATGGCCGTTTCGCGGTACCGTCGTGGCACTCGAAGGAGCACCATTGCATTAAGAGGTAAACTCTTTTGTGGGCGCTCGACAGTCACCGTGTCACTGAGTTCAGTCCCACGAATCAGGTATTGCCGATCTATGTACACAATAAGAACATGCGCTGGATCTCCATGAAGATATGCATGACTTACAGGGTAAGAACTGGCATTCTCCACAATAGCCTTTGGTAATGTCACCTTGATATCTTGTTGACAACCATGACAGAAAGTCCGAATGGTTGCTGTGTCTGTAGTCTCCGCTAGTTGTGACATGCGAAATTCCTCGATATCCCTAATGCATGTACCCAACTTTTTCCCCTCAATGAACTCTCTTAAACATTTTTGGTTCAAGAATCCATCCTTTAATGTGATGCGAAGTTCTCAAGCATTTGCATAGGGTTTTCGTTTGGTGCATTTTTAGATTCTAGAAAAGCTTTAGAAGCGAGTAAGACTAGCCTGAAGGTTGAGAAGTTTTGTGTTGATTTCAGAATGGAAACCGTGCTTGTTGTTGGGTTCAATGTTCGCCCCATGGCTCGATCAGCTAAAAAAGCGGGATATCGAGTGCTCGCCGTTGATTTCTGGGGTGATTTAGACTTATCTGAGTGGGCAGATAAGCATACTGCAATTTTACATCAACAACCTAATGAACGTCCTGATCGTCCTAAAGGTCCAACTGCTGATTCATTAGTGATTGGCACACAACACCTCCTTGAAAAGCATGGTCCGGTCGACTTTATTTTAGCGGGAGGAGGATTTGATGATCAGCCCAAGGCCTGGGAGAACTTAAGCAAGCTTGGCAGGCTAGTTGGAAATCCACCTGACAAATTATGTCGTGCAAGAGACCGAAAGCTTACTCAAAAAATCGCAAATATATCAGGAGCAACTATTCCTCAAGGTTATGAAGCTTGTGAAGCCAACCAGTTCCGCTGGGCTACCAATCAACTAGACTTACCTATTATCGTGAAACCTAAGTTTGGTAGTGGAGGATTTCAATCCCGTATCCTAAGGACAGAGCAAGATTTGGATCGTTATTCAGCTTATCATCTCTTCACTGCGGATAACCCAGTCTTAATTCAAGAACTCATCCAAGGCACTGATGCAAGTGTTTCACTTCTCTGCTCAGGAGATGCTGCGATTGCCGTTTCTATTAATGAGCAGTTAATTGGACTTGCCGAACTTGGTAAAGGCCGAACCAAAGCGTATTGTGGGAATATAGTCCCGTTGAAAGCGCCGAAAATACAGATTAAGAAGCTAGTAAGAATCTCTGAATTAATGGGGACTCACCTAGAATTGCTTGGAAGTAATGGCATCGATTTTGTAATAGATCATCAGGGAACAGTACACTTCATGGAAATCAATCCCCGTTTTCAAGCGACCATTGAAGCCTTGGAACTGGTGAGTAACGTGAATGTCGTCACATATCATATCGAAGCTTGTAAAGGGAATCTTCCCGCAAAAAGACCAGTACTTCATGGGTACTGTACACGGCTTATTGTATACGCAAAAAGCACTTGTAAAATCCCGAATCTTAGTAATTTCCCTGGTGTCGTGGATATCCCGATTCCAGGAAGTGTTGCAGAACGTGGCGATCCAATGTGCACAGTAAATCACATTGCCGAATCACGGGAGAAAGCCCTTGCTGGAGCTTGGGATATCGCTAATACCATTTACCAACACCTTATACCCATTCCCCAGCACAACATCGATTGACAGTATCCCTTATTTAGTCGAACAGATAAAGGCGAACCGAGGTTCTCACTGTGGTTCGTGTAATTGGTATCGATCCTGGAACGCGCTCTTTTGATTTTTGTGGACTCGATGATGGGAAGATTTTCCTTCAAACTTCTATCACAAGTGTAGAGGTTGCGGAAAACCCGCAAAGTATCCTCGATGTGATTACCAAGGCTGGAAACATCGACTTGGTGGCGGGACCCTCAGGCTACGGACTACCACTTCTTCCCGCCTCAGAAGTCACTGGGAAGGAATTTTTTCAACTAGTCCTTGTCCGCCATGATGACGATAAAATTCCCGTTCTCGAAGCGATCAAAGATATGGTGCGATTGGTCCAAAAAACCGACATCAATATGGTCTTCATTCCAGGGGTGATCCACCTCCATTCGGTTCCTATCTGGCGGAAACATAACCGCATCGATCTTGGTACAGCGGATAAGCTCTGTTGTGCTATTCTTGGAGTATATGATCAAGCCCACCGATTGAATATTGCAGTTAAGGAAACCGCCTTTGTATTAGTCGAACTCGGGTATGGCTACCCGGCGGCTGTTGCAGTTGATAAAGGCCTTGTTGTTGATGGAATAGGGGGAACTATTGGGGGACCAGGATTTCTGACTCTTGGAGGAATGGATGGGGAACTTGCATACCTCCTCCGAGGATTTTCAAAGGGCACCCTCTTCCAAGGTGGTGTGATGTCATCCCTTGAGGATCCAACACTCAGCCCAGAAGCATTTGCAGAGTTGCTCAAGCGAGACGATCAAAAGGCACAGGAAGCGTGGAATGCTGTTGCAGAAGGGCTCACCAAATCGGTTGCAGCCCTCATGATATCAGTACCTGAACCTCGGGAAATTCTTCTCTCCGGTCGTTTAACCCGTGTCCCCTTTCTTGTCAATGATTTAGCAACTCGAATGAGACAGTTCGGATTTCCTGTAAAGCAAGTACAGCGGTTAGGTGACAAATCCAAAGAAGCTGCTCAAGGTGCCGCCCTCTTTGCAGATGGTCTTGCCGGTGGACCTTCAGCCACCCTTGTTGACACGATGCAATTGAAAGAATGTAGTGGCACAGTTCTGGATTGGATTAGCTTACCTCAAGCTAAACAAATCCAGAACATGTACAAGGAAGCTTAATTAGATGTGATTTTCGCACCTTGATTGTTTACAGTGGATATGAAAACCATTCCTCCGGTGCTTGCATCTAATATTTCAGAAACAGCATGTTTCACTTCTGACGCCGCTTTCGTTCCACGAACGAGTCCATAGCATGTTGGTCCCCAGGAACTTTGGCCTGCGCCTTTTGCACCAGCACCAAGCATGGCATCCACACAATCGGAAACCTCTGGATAAGCAAATCGTCCCCCTTGTGTTGAAGCAAAGGCTTCACCGACTATAATCTGAATCTGCGTAAGGGTGTCGCCAAATTGGTCGAGATTATCCTCGATGATCGCGGGGATAAGTTTCATTATCAGCAATCGACTCGTCTTCATGGCAGATTCAGGTTTTGCAGAGGGAAGATCTTGGAACGCTCGCTTCTCAGCTATGCCACTCAGCCCGTGGGCTACCTTTGGTATGACGACTACAAAGTACCAGTCGGGAGGAATCTCATGACGAATTATGACAGGAGGCACTAGTCCAACTCCCTGTGTGGGTTGCTTTGTCGGTTTCCCTCCATCAACCACAAATCCCCCCAAGGCAAAGGTTGCAGTTCCCACTCCAGAAACAATGCCCCTTTCAAGAATGGTGGCTAATTCTCGAACATTAGTGTCAATTCCTGCCACCATTGTTATTCCTGTCGCCACCGCAAGTCCCAATTGAGTTCCAGATCCTAAGCCAACATGACGGGGAATGGATTCCCGGATGGTAACATGTAATCCCGTTGATATTCCAAAATGCTCGATGGTACGATTTGCAATCTCTTTAACTAGAGCTTTATGTTCCCCAGAAACCTGTAACCCTGTTTTCTCAGAATTCACTTCAACAACACAAATCGGATGCTGAAGTGAAACGCCCAACGAACCATACTTCCGACCCAAACCACCATGCAAATCAATAAAGCCCAGATGAAGTCGTGCACTAGCCCTGATAGTTACATTTGTATTATTAGATTTCATCATAGCATTCACTCACCCCATAATGGTAAGAGCGATTTTATGCTACGAATCACTTCAGCGGAAGGTGAATTAGGAGCAATTCGTTCAACCAAATCAGAAAGTTGATCGATTTGTTGATTCGTGCTGCGAACTAGTGTTGAGTCTCTTTGAAAAGCCCGAATTTTTGTTGCAAGTAATACAGCTTCAATCGCGGCGCTTCGGGCCCGGGAATAGCCCATGGTAGATGCTGAGGTTAATTCCACAAGCCGAATATCACAAACGTATTCAGTATATTGAGCACCTTTAGGAATAGGATCCTGAAGTGCAGCTTCTACTTCAATAAACCCAGATGCGCTTTGAATTCGAGGAGCTTTGACTCTTACTGAAGGTACAAACTGAATTGGCGTCGATAATGGAAGCTCTTCTTTGAATGCTAGTTGAAGGAAAATGTGGGGATCTTGAGATAGATTAATCACAGCTGTATGAGTTCTTTTAAGGTTCTGTGCCGTACGTGTATTGGAATAAGGACGAAGATATAATTCTGGGCCCTTCTTTACCCAGACGCCCATTGGAGCAGCATTCGGTTCGCCACCTTCCGATATTGTCGAGAGAAGGACTTCAATTATATCGCCTTCAACAAATCCAATCTCACTTAAGGTCTTTGAAAAATCCGTGATGTGAACACCACCTCGAAGGTGCACCTATACACACTCGCCACATTTCTAACCTTAATGTCTTTTCTAGATAAGGTTGAAATTAATCTCAGGATAAGAGAAAAAGTGATTAGCTCCGTGATAGCATTGGATTTTCAATCGGCCATCCAATGGCATTCAGTGCAAGACGTGCGAGATCACGAATAGCCTCCCAAACGGAATCAGAACGTAATGTTTCCTCTTCCCAGTAACGGGAATTGTCTGGGCCACTAATCTCATCCAGTTTTCGATTCAGATCCTCTAATAATTTCCGAGCTTTATTTGTGAAAAGCGCCTGTCTTCGTTTCATGACTTGATACCACTGATCAAACTCAATGGCTAGCTCGTCGACTTTCCAATCGAAATCAGGGAATAGTGTTAGTTGGACCTCGGCGGGTGCAGCTAGCGCTTGAAGGGACCATCTAAAGCGTGTCATAGAATAATCCATGAGACCTGCCTCCAACGTCGCATGAAAGGTTAAGTGGATGAGGAACACTCGACCCGTTAATCGTCCGTCGCGAACTAGCTATTGATGTTAAGCTTCCATATAATGGTAATGGTGTCGAAATAATCGATTGATTTATTTGACCACTTGAAGATTCACAGGATTAGCAGGCTTTTACTTTCAAATTGGTTAGATGTTTTTATGCATTACTTTCAGTCACAATTTCTGAACTTCGGATTATTAAAATCGTTAATTCAACAAAACCACCATTCATGCCACCGGATTCAATCTGTTCGCTTCATAACTTGCTGGAAAATCACGAATCAGTAAAGGCTTTAGGGAATGCAAATGACCCTGAGTAGGGTGCCGTTGACTGATGTCTCCTCGCGACGTGCATAATGATAGCCCAGATGTTGCTGTTTCAGTGCACCGAGTTGGTGTCACTGGCATTCGTGTTCCCATTCAATTTGTTTTCTTCGAAGGAAAGCCTGCAATCGTGGTTCCCACCTTTGACGTGTTTGTCGATCTACCGGCATTCCAGAAAGGTATCCATCCATCACGCAACATCGAAGCGACCGTCGAGATTGTCAGCCAATATGCGCACGGCCAACACTGGTTGGAAAATCTGTGTGCGGATATTGCTCTTGAACAACTTCAACGTCATGAATATGCACAGGAAGCTGAAGTACGGGCATCCGCTGATGTGGTCTATGACCGCACTACACCCCAATCCAACATTCGAACCTACGAATCCTGCACAATGAAAGCAAAAGCCATTGCGATTCGAAAAGGGAAACAGAAGTTTAACATTCGAAAGTGGATTGGAGTGACTGTGTCCGGTATCACAGCCTGCCCTTGTGCTCAGGAAATGCTACGAGATGATGTTGAATCGGAATTAGTCAAAGAACTCAAAGTCGAGAAGAAACAGGCTAAACAAATAGCGAAAACCCTACCCATAGGAAGCCATATGCAACGAAGCTATGGCTCTGTGATGGTCGAAATTCCTCTGAACTTCAAAATCAATGCATTACAATTGGTTGATATTGTAGAACAATCTATGAGCGCCAGCACATTCGAGTTACTAAAACGACCTGATGAAGCCTCCGTTGTTCAAGCAGCGTTGGATAATCCGAAATTTGTGGAGGATGCAATTCGGCATATGGTGAAAAATATCGTAGAAGCGTTCCCTGACTTTCCTGATGAGATGGAGCTGTTTTTTGAACAACGTAATGAAGAATGCATTCATCGCCATGACCTTGTCGCCATAGAAACCTTGACAATGGGTGAAGCAAGACACCAAATCAGCAATTCCTCATAGGAACAACCTTTTTGGCATAACACCGAATCATGACTTGGTGCAGGATTTGAGTCCCATTAATCTAAAAGAGTGGTGGCCGCGCTACGGAGCTATTGTCGACCAATTCGGTTACGATATGAAGACTGACCAAGAGGCGACAGATTTACTCAGTGGTTATATCAAAAATGTGGCAATGCCATTAGTAGAAGCGCAGCGACTAATCGAGGGAAACAATGTGTTAGTATGTGGGGCAGGGCCATCGATTCTTGAGAACCTAATTGCCACTCAGGATTATGGGCTTCTCGATGAGGTCATTGTCTTCGCAGCAGATGGAGCTACCACTGCCTGCCTTGAAAGAGAGATTGTTCCAGATTTTATTTTCACTGACTTAGATGGCGATATGAATGACATTATTGCCGCGCAAAAACAAGGAGCAACCGTGGTAGTACACGCCCATGGTGATAACATCCCTGCACTGCAAAGTTGGATTACCCGCCTCCAAGAAGGCCGATCAATCATGGGATCAACCCAAATTCGACCTCGACCTGATGTCCACAACCTTGGAGGATTCACCGACGGTGACCGATGTGTATTCTGGGCTGAAGGACTCAGAGCTGCACAAATCGGATTGGTGGGTATGGATTTAGGAAATGTCATCGGTCGATATTCCAAACCCGAGTTAACCCAAGATATTGCTGCAACTCCTGTAAAACGGCAAAAGCTATTGGTTGCTAAAGAGCTACTATCTTGGCTGGCAACTTGGAGTATAAGCCGATTAATCAACTTAACCGGAATCTATGCCACGATTCCAGGCATTACTAACCAAACCATCACTGAGTTTACGTGGGATACAAGCTAGCATTAGTCAACACAAAAGGGAGGATTTAGATCATTGAAAGTTCTATTAGTTACTGGAACGATTGAAGCGCCCCATCTAAGGCAAATACTTGAGGAGAACCCTTCGCGCCATTCATTCGATGTCCTCGAATTACCTCTCGCTGTTGCAGCCTTTCTACACCCAAAGTATGTTGCCTCACAAATTAAGCTACGAGGCCCTTTAAAGAAGTATAATATCATTCTTCTTCCGGGGATGGTCTCCGGTGATACTCGCATTGTAACAGAAAGCACAGGGATTCCAACATATAAAGGAACTCGGCATGCCGTTGATATTCCGCTTTTATTTGACATTCTATTCGATGCAGAAAACCAATTGTCGACAACGCAACCGGCGGATATGGTGCTCAAGAAGCAATTAGCGAAGAAAGCCCATCGAGATTTAGCTAGAGGTGAAAAATTACTCAAAGGAAAGATTCCCGAAGGATACCTGACTCTGGGAAGAGGAGCTAATTCCCTTATTATTGGCCCACGTCTACCCATGCGAATTATAGCTGAAATCACCGATGCCCCGTTAAGAACAGAAAGTGAGTTGCTAAGCCTAGCTAGGCATTTTGCTGCAAGTGGAGCTCAGATTATTGACATCGGAATGGTTGCTGAATCCCCCGATTCCCATGCAGCTAAAGAAATTGTAAAGGTAATTCGAAAACATCTATCAGTATTCGTCAGTATTGATTCCATGAACGCCAAGGAAATCGAAGCGGGTCTCGAAGGAGGAGCACATCTTGTTCTCAGTTTGGATCAAGACAATATGATGGATATTGCGAAAAAATACCGTAAACAAAGCTTGTTCACCGTTATTCCCGCCTTTCAGCAAGGAGGAGAAATTCCAAAATCTGTTAATGAACGGGTTGAATTGCTGGTTGATAATCTCTCGAATGCTCGAAGTTTGGGATACAAAAAGCTAATTGCCGATCCACTGTGTAACCCTCTCATTAATCCGGGTTTAACGAAAGCGTTACAAACCTATGCTGAGTTTCACCAACAACAACCAGATGTCCCTATGTTAATGGGTGTTGGTAACATAACAGAATTATTGGATGCCGATAGCCCCGGCGTTAATGCAATTTTAGCCGGACTCGCTACGGAGCTCAAGGTTTCCCTGTTACTTACGACCGAGGTGAGTCCAAAAACAAAAGGTGCAGTTTGGGAAACGCATCGAGCCGCCCAAATGATGCATCTTTCCCGACGTCGACGAACGCCCCCCAAGGATCTGGGAATTGATCTGCTATTGCTAAAACCCAAACGTTTTCCCGAACTTCCTTTTGAACCAATTCCAGATACCGAATATTCAACCGTTGATGTCTCACAAGAGGTAACATCTACAAGATTAGACCGCGCTGGATTCTTTACATTCCATGTTGACCGTGATCGCTATCTCTTGGTAGCCCGCCATTACGAAAACGAAACTCGCGAAACACCAACCCTAGAACTGGTCGGACCAACCGCACAGCACTTAATCAACGCAATCTTGTCACGTAAACTTGTAACCGAATTCGAACATGCAGCTTACATAGGACGAGAACTCACTCGAGCCGAACTTGCCCTTATAACTGGACGACCCTATATACAGGAAGCCCCACTTTTTGGTACATAGAAAAAAAGAAAGGAAAGTGGAGGAGTATTCCTCCACATGTCACTCTATTTGCTCGCACGACGCCGTTTCATAACCAAGTAGATGATAATGATGACGACGATAATGACGACTACTAATACTGCAATCCACCACCACCAAGGCAGCCCAGGAATGGGTGGAGGTGTGAATGGTGATGGAATGCCTTCGATATCTGCGGTTGCTGTTGGAGTCGAATACATGGTGCCCGGTAAGCCGTGGTAGTCGGCATCAAAGGAGAGCGTGAAGTTTCCAATGCCTTCAACTAAGGCCTGCCAGTTGATGACTTCTGTTTGACCTGGAAGCACTGTGAATGGTTGAGTTGCCGGTCCGATTAGACTACCAAATCCAGTTGGAACGGTAGCAGTAATTTGTCCTTCAACAGCAGTAGTTAAGCCAAGGTTCTCGATTTCTACAGCAAAGTTGACTGGAAACCCTAGTGTTCCATTCATGGGAACAATGGGTAGTAAAGTGCAGCGTGGAGCCACCATGTAAGCGATTTCATTAGTCCATAGTTCAAAACGGTCTTCATAAGTTGAGTCATCAGTATCTCGGTCAAGCATGGAGATAAGATATCCATTATACAGAGACTGAAGGTTATCACGGGCAATTATAATTGCCTCACTTGCAGTGGGTGAAGACGTGTGTCCAGCAAGTGCAACACCATTTGATTCGACGGTCAAGAGGTCACCAGTAGTTCCGAAATCTGTTGGTGAGGTGAGATTCAAAGCACCGTAGAGGATTGGTTGGGTGAAAATCTCATGTCCTGAATCCCAGAGATAGATAGGATCAGGATTAATTAGGTTGGAGGCATAAGAAAAGCCCAACTTCGCCCACAACGTATGAGCGGGATTGCTATTAATCCTGAATCCGCTCATGAGAAGCCGGCCACCACCATCAAAGTAGCCTTCGATATCATCAAGATACGAATTCCAATCTTGCCAGTAAGGCTGATCTACAATCGCCAAGCCCCATGTTTCACTGTAAAGGGATAGGTTGAAGTAGGTCATGGTGTAAGTGAGCAGGTACGGAACACCGAGTTCGTTTAACGCTAAAGCAACTGGAGTGGTGTAAGCTTGGGGATGCCAAGGCAGATAATCGATCATTAGCAAAATATCCGCTTTTGCAGCAGAAGCCCAATTGGCAACGTTCACTCCGAATTGGAAATGATCGTATAAGCCTAATCGATTACTGCGAAGAACGGCTAAATCAGCTATTGCGATAATGTGCCCAATGCCATGTTGAGTAACGCCAACTTGTACATTGTCTGCGGCAAGTCCCCAAAGGGATTTAGCGGACCCTGATAAGACAAGGCGCCCGGAACCAAGCACATCAATACTAGTGGCACCTTCTGCCAGTGGATGGTCATTTAACTGCGTAAGTGTGCCGCTTCCTCCACCGAATGTATCGTTAAATCCAATATTGAAGTTTGACATAAGATAATTGAGCTCAACATCATATGATGGAGAATCACCGATAGCGATTAACGAACCGCCATTGTTGACCCAGCTAGTTACGGCGGTAACTTCTGCTGCAGTAAAGCTGTAATCAGGAGCACACTCAACTAACACATCGTATTGATTAAGAATGGCCAAGGTTAGATTTCCAGATGCAGTGGGATAGAATTTGTCGAAAGTATAGGTGCGATTCACAAGCGAGTTTCGCCATTCACTATGATCTGTAATAACTGATTGTACAAGCGTATCCCATGGATCAACACCATAATAAGAGATATGAGCAAGATCAAAGAGAATTCGCGCCTTTGGTCGAGGACAGAGCCATTGCGCGGCTTCAACAATGATTGTTTCCATTCCACTTGCCACTGGATCGGCTTCATCTGGGATTTGGATAGCACGACCACCTTTGGATGAGGGATCATAAGCTACAATACTTGCATCGTTAGGAGTACCATCTCGGACTCCTAGTCTGATGAAATCGCTGGCACTTGAAGAGCCCATAAGAGCTGTCCAGTCAAATACAGGATAAGTCCATGAGGGCGATGTGATGATATCATTCACCTGATAAGATTTTGTAACCGGATGACGAGTGTAAACGTTATGGTCAGTAAAGAAGGGAGCAAAACTCCAGTATGGAGCACCGTCTGTACCCTCAGCTTCAGGGGGCATTATACCAGCATAGCAAAGGAATATGATGGATGATGAAAGAGCCATAATCCCGCCACCTCCCAACCAAAACTCCTTAACATGGTTGGTGATGTTTTCTCGTGGTAGGCTATCTACCAGAACAAACAGATCATAGCGGGCAGTCATGAGTTGATGGTTCTGGATATCTTGCATTGTTATTGCGGTGACTTGATACCCAGCAGCTGTCAGAAGATTCGAGACGTTGATGTAATTATTAGTAAGTACTGGACCAACGAGAGAGGCATAATCAGGAACCGTTGTGTTAGGTTCGTTATATATGGCGACACGAATCAACTCAGGAGGAGTTGTGAGAGCCATAGGCATTGAGAATGAATTTGGCCTTCCAACTGACAAAGAGCTGAGAGGTGTTTCCAGTGTAGACGGAAGAAAGAACATTGGAGCAAGAAACATCGGAAGGAGCAGAGATACTAGTAACACTACTGAAATGAGCCTAGAATTTCTCATAACAGAATTCTCCCCAAAAGAATGGGTTATATTCAGATAGAAAAACTTGCATAAAAATGCACCGAAGTCCGTTAAGAGACCGTTATAGTAAGTTTAGGTACAGTTAATGGTTGGTTGCAAATGGCGTCGAAACTCGGTAGTTAATTCACCGACAACATCTTTAATCTGGTTACGTAAATCAAATCGACGGTCAGCAAAATATTCAGCAAGTAAGGCTTCTAGCTCAAGGATGCTTTTTGTTAGGGCTTCATGTTCTTCAAGTCCACCTTCAGCAAGGAGTTCCCAGTAGCCATCGGTGAAAGCGCTGAGGAAGGCGCTAAGTGTTCGGGGATCTTGAGTTTGGGCGACGTGCAAGGCTTCAAGGGCATTCGAAAAGGTGACATTAGCCCGTCGATCGAAGGGAAGATCCGCGATGGTTTCGCAGAGCATTCCATCCAGAAAAGTTCGCCCCCGACAATCTTGTAAATGAGCAGCGTGGGGTTCCAAGTTGCAATGGCTAAGGACTGATCTATCGTAGAATGGACACTCACCTGGTGGGGAAGTATGCTTCTCCATGATGGTTTCGATACGCTTCCGAGTGTGGAAGAGTTTGAGAAGTTCCCGCGCTGCTTCTATTCGCTTAAGCTCACTTGGCATAGGTTTATATCCTACCCTCGATTGTAGCCTGCAAGCCAAGTTGAATTAAAGCGTCTCTTCAATTTAAACCCTTTGTTATCTTCTAACCTTTATTCAGGGAGTTCACGGTCTCGAATACTGAGTCTTTTCCGTGCCCAGGGTAATTCCTTTGTGTAGGCCAATAGGAAGAAGGCAGGAATTATCATGATGAAGTTGTGATGCCAAATCCCTGCAGGCGCGCCAATTAAAAATATGGCCATGCTGACAAAGCTGTAAAGAATACTCTTTCCGAACTCAGGTCGAAGCAACAATCTAACTAATAAAACGACTATCACAATTGCGGCTAAGGCTGTGAAGACCGTACTGATCCGAATCCCTTCAGGTGGAAGGAGACTGCGCGTCACAATTTGCAGGGGATCACCGATTTGAGCCCATAAGGTCGGATCGATTGTCGGAAGACCCATGCTAGCCCAGATGGAGTTAGCCACAATCCAGTAGACGTTGAAAATAATCGCGGGGATGGAGCCTGTCCAGCTCCACCATGAATGAATGCGTAGAGGCCAAGCTTCATAGGATCGACCGAACTGAACGAGTAATAAGTCATTCAATAATGCCAAATGCCGAGTGGGCTGGGAATACAGAATAGCTTCTAAGGATGCCCAGAGTTGAAAGAGTCCATAGATGACCACGGCAGGTAACACACCATAAATCCATTTTTGATAGCTGCGCAAATGATACGCAATGGCAAAGAGGAGAAGCAAACCGATGTACTGGTAGGTAATTGCACCAATCCCAAGCCAGAACACAGACCAGAAGGGATCCTTCCATTTCTCATAGCCCATCCACACGAAGAAGAGGACGACACTCATGTGCGTTACCAAGTTTAAGGTCACCATTATGGGATTTATCCAGACAAACAAAGCGGCTAAGCGATTCCCAGAGCGCATCATGCGGTCGAAAAGGAGAAAATCAAAGAACATATGGAGAAGCAAGAAACTGGGTTGAAAGTCCATGCACCCTGCGAAGTCAAATGAATAAGGATAGATCATGCAGGGGATGTGAACGAGGAGGCTTCCAGGTCCATAATTAATGAAATTCTGAGAGTACCCATCACAGGGGCCCGTGGCTAAAGCGGTTAACCAATAATCCCGACTATAAGGATTAAGTCCGCTGAACATGTAGGTGAGTCCTTGAGTCAGAAGCTCATTCATGTCATTGACATCGGGAAAGGTTGGGTTCACATATGCAATGTATAGAATGACAACCAAAGTTAAAATCCGAATAAATAGTCCCAGACTGATTTCTTTCCACCAAGATCGATAGAGTTGAAAAGTGTTGGAGAAGTAAGCACTAATTCGAGATCCAAATGAGGGCGGAACAGTTGAGGGAGAAGACAAGGCGAGTTCAGCTTCGTTGGCTGATACATTCATGAACATACCTCCTTATTTGAATCAGTTTCTATTGCACTATGAGCTTTAGGAGTCGTTTTCTTTGTTGAACTATACGTGTGCCGATTTCGCCAAAAGATAAAGGGCAATGTTAGACACAGAACCCAATAATGTGCTAGACCTTCAGCTGTACTAGCGATGAATAATGCCAGTAATACACCTGGAATGAAGATAGTAAGTGCAGTCTGTGGATTATTTGTAAAATACCAAAGTCCGATAATACCTAGAATCACTACAAGAAGCAACATCATAGGCGCGATTTGTGGAGCAATAGGTGGGGGCACACCGAAAAAGATTCCAATATTAAAGGCCCAAGAAGGGATTGACCCCATGAAAAGAAACGCGAGGGGAAAATAGCGGTTGTAGTAAGGACTAAGATTATAGTAATCTTGCCAGTTTACCGGAGGTCTTCCTATTTGATGAATTAGTAAATCTTGGACGAAAAGAATTGGATTCCAGAAAAAGAATACCAGAACGACGATAACAACGGGCAGCATTCCCAATAGGTTGAATCGGAGTTGGCCTTTGCGCCAATAAAAAACAAGAAGGAATGGAAGGAAAATCGCACCCATTTGATAAGTCGCAGCGAGCAGTGCTGCATACACGCCGCATCGAACCGGCTGATTCAAGTTCACCAAACTTAGAGTCAGGAGCATGAGAGGAAGCGACATGAATGTGATGATGTTAACAAAAACAAAGAAAGGATTAATCCAGATGATTTTCGAGATTGTGGTGTGGTGCTCTTGCCAAAGCCGATAATAAGTGACGAAGTCGAAAAACCAGTGTAAGATGAAGAAGGCAGGCATGAAATCCATTGTCCCAATACTCTGGGGACCAGGCCATAGGAGCGAGGGGAGATGGAAGAGAATAGCAAAGGGGGGATAATTGAAATAATCTTGATCGAAGGGACCTGCGAAGGTGTGAAGATGATAGGTCTGTCCGTAAGGATTCACGCCATAGACAAGATTTGTCATACCTTTGAACACTAACTCATTCATATCAGTCAAATCGCCTGCAATATCAAGAAATATTAGAAAACCAATAAGAGTTGCAATTCGGACAAGTATACCTGCCCAAAATCCAGTATCGTGGAAAAGATGTGAAAGATCATTCAGATTGAGTGCCTGACGAATTCGAAGCCAAGGAGTTTCTTCTGTCTGAGAATCTTGGTGTTCTATGGTCAAAGCTGACACGCACCAACAGGTCAAAAGGGAGATGTGTTAGGCTTGTGAGCCGTTTCCCCACATAAGCCTTATGCCAGCTAAAAGAACGAGAAAGTGTTAGAATAATTCCCTATACTACAGATAACGGCGGAACATCTTGCCCCATTCGGTTTTCATAATACGATCGATGTGCTTTTTCCCTCGAGTCTTTAGCCAAATATCTCGAAGGTAGTGACTGATTTTCACATTGACCTTGAAGAACGCAGAACGCATCATGAAGGGTTCGAGAAAACTACTACGGAAAAATCGATCAAAGCGGATGACCGGATCCAGTTTGGTCTCGTAATTATAGCAGACTCCATCAACTTCATCGCCAACAATCTCTTTAGTGCATAGGTCCCCATTTCCAAGCCCTTGTTCATGGGCCATACGAACATGTCCAATTTCCATGGGATCATACCCAATCATTTGGGCACAGAGTGCATCTAAGGCTACGAGATCTCCACTCGCCGCAATGTAGTTTTGGACATATGGTCGTCCTGTCCGTGGTCCTGCACCATCCATTGCGATTGTGCTGTCTGCAAATGCGAAGAGAGGACCGCAGAATTCCTGTTGAATGCGAAGTAGGTCAACTAAGATTTCATGGATTTTGAGGTGGTAATGGTGGCGAACCGTTCGAAGAAAACCAAATGCGTTCTTCATGGAGCAGGTGATAGTGCTGTGGCCGTGGCACTTGAAGGTAGGCAGATGGATGATTTGAGCATCAATGATAGGTTTGGGCATCAGCATATCTTCTTGTCCGAACACCATAGGATGGGAAGGATTCACTTCAACCCACTCCTCATCGATGAGAATCGTCCAAGGGATGTCATGCTTTTCGAGAAGAGGAACGTAACGGTTCTTGTACATCCCAGTTCGAGCGTCAGTTACAACGGTCATATTTTCCAAGGCAAGCACATCAGAGAAATTCCGCTTGGACAATTCCCGAAGCATGGCATCCAACTGGTAAGGTTGAGTCGAACATGACGGAAAGTATTCCTGCCAAGAGATGTTAAGCTTCATCACTGTGCGAACCTTAGGATCGAAGATTTGATCGAATTTCGCAAGGCGGAAAAGGCGTGCTACATCATCGAAGTAGGTTTCAGGAGTGGTTTTTACCACAGCGAGTGGAAACTTACTAGGGTCTGTCTTCTTCATGAGAGTCACCTGTAATGCCCAATCAAGCACACGGGGAGTTGTACCAGCTTTAACCTTTCGGTCTATCAACCTTGCTATGGCGGTGGTTGCTCCTCGGGTTCCTGCTCCTCATCCTGGAGAATTCGATACCCACGACCCATTGTTGCAATGGAAGGAACTCCCAAGATAGAAAGACTGATGATATATATGAGTCCATCAAGCAACGCAATTCCAGCGGCGTGAGTAATCCCAAACCCACCCAGATAGGGTAATAGTGCCCAAAATTGGAACATGAAAATCCCAATCCCAGCGGGAAGGAGGATTGCTAACAAGTGTCCTGCAGTGTAACTGATTGACGATACAAAGACTGACTCAAGAAGTGTTAAAACCTCAGAAAAGGCTAGGGCAAGAAAGGCAAGCTTCATAGTCTCAATGATCCAGAGAGGAACACTGATCATGAAAGCGATTCCAGAGTTCCAACTGCTGATATCAGTCCGCATATCTGCTGCGAAGTTCTCCACGAAGGTTGGCACTTCATCTTTGAGTCGTTTTGATGGTTTGAAGAGTCGTCCCGTAATTCCAGAAAACCGACTGACGAAGCGTTCATTTCGAATTAAAATAAAGAAGGCAACAAATGCAATTACTAGGACAATGCCGGTAAAGGCTTGGCCAGTCAATGCTCCAAATAGTAAAAAAGCAGACACAACAATAATCAACACAAGACTGGCAAAATCTAGTACTCGGGCGAGGAGTACTGATGAGAGACCGGCTGAGAATCGTGTTCCTGTCTTTTCACGTAGCCAATAGGGTGTAGCAATATCTCCGGCACGAAGGGGAAC
>JBHLPI010000137.1:0-4687 GCA_048939595.1 Promethearchaeota archaeon
CCACTGGTGGTCCCCCTAGGATCACAGGATTTCACCCCTACCCTAGGAGTACCCTCGGCCTCTCCCGCTCCCAAGCCCAGTAGTATTCCCAGCGGCCCAACCGTTGAGCGGTTGGATTTAACCAGGAACTTGCCGGGCCGGCTACGGATGCTTTAGGCCCAATAATCATCCCGACCACTTGAGGAGCTGGTTTTACCGCGGCGGCTGGCACCAGCCTTGCCCTCCCCTTATTCTCCGACGTTCCTACTGTCGGCAAAAGCCACGCGATAGCATGGCACTAGGGATGACCCTGTCCCGGTTGCCCGGATTGCAGAGGTTTCGCGATTGCTGCGCCCCGTAGGGCCTGGGCCTTTGTCTCAGTGCCCATCTCCCGGTTCCCGCTTTCACGGCCGGTACTGATCGATGGCTTGGTGAGCCGTTACCTCACCAACAACCTAATCAGCCGCTGACCCATCCTCTGGCGCGCACCATACATGCATGGTTGGCTTTGGACGGCGGACCATTCCAGGCGTCGTCGTCTATCGGAGATTAGCCACAGTCTCGGGATCGGTGTCATTCCATATGTGGAGAATTTGAGATAGACCATCTTCATTAAGATGGCTTTTCTGTTGGACAAGAGCAATGATTCTAATAAAACGTTCGAGTTCATTGCGCTTTACGATGACATATTCACGGAGTAATTCTGTAAGCTTGATAAGGCTGGGTAAATCATGGGTTACCCAGCTGTATATGTGTCGTTTTTTGAAGTAATACACATGACCTACTTGAATCTTCGATTGGAGGTATTCAAGAATCTCACCGTTTATTTGTGAAATCTCGATACGTAGGACAAGTTGTTTCCCAGTTCGATATCTTGGGTCAGGTTTTGCCCTGACTAAGAATGAACCTTCCCCATCAAAGAATCCACATAGGTATGCTTTGAAGACTTGAGGGTCTTCACTGATTATTGACTCCATCGTTAGTTCATCGCTGATATCCTGTATTAACTCCACAAATACTTCTCATGGCACCGATTTTCCCGTGGTTGTCTCCGTCCGGAGGGTAGGTTGTCAACGTGTTACTGAGCGGTGTGCCACTCCTGTACATAGTTACAGGCGTGCGACTTGCATATCTTAGTCTCATCCCCATAGCAGTCGGGTCTGGCAGGATCAACCAGTGTTATTTTTGGTCGCATTGGAATTGTTTGTCCCTTGTTGTTGGGACTGATTGGCGGTGGGTGTGTGTGGGTGCTAATATTGGGATTGATGGTGTTGCATCGTTTGTCGAGGTGGACGTATCTTAGACCGGAGAGTCCAGGGCTATATTTGGGCTTGCTGGTTTGCTCGGGTCTGCATGGTTGTTCCGCAGGTGGAATGCAACCCGTCATTGGTGGGCGTTACGCGCCCTTGTGCTCGGGGTTGCAGCGCCATTAGGTTCTGCGGTGTTAGCGCTTCTGGTCGGCTCGTTATCGAGCATACTGACTCTGATTGCGCCAAGGGGGGTAAGAGTTTTTCGTGATTTAAAAATGCTTCGGGTTCACGATGGCTGGTGAGTATTTGCCTTGGTGTTATTTCTTGGTGGCTTGGGTTAGGAATTGGATGAAGATGTGTGTGAAGGTGTGGCGTCGTGTTAGGTGTCCGAGTTCTGTGATTTGGTTTCGGAGGCGGGTGATTCGGTCGTCTACCCATTGGTTGCCGCGGCGGAAGCGTAGGGCTTCAACTTTTGGTATTTCTTCTTCGTATACGGTGGCGAGGCGTTTTTTGGCAAAGGTTAGCCATTTATTGTCTTTTTCTGTGAAGATGTGGTATCGGGGTTCGAAGAGTGTGACTTTGAGTCGTGCTTCTTGGAGGAGGCAGCGGAGGTTGCCTCCGTTGAGTCCTGATTCGAAGGTGACTTCGCCTTCGCGGCGAAATTGGGAGTCTAGGTGGGGGAGTCCATAGGCGCGTGTCATTGAGTAGTCGGGTTCGACGGCGACTAGTAGTCCATCGGGTGTTAGATGGCGGGCTAGTTCTTTGAGTCCTTCTTGTTTTAGGTCTGCGAGAACGTGGCGAGTATAAATTAAGTCGAAGGTTTCGCCTTTGGGGATGGTGGCTTTTTCGACGATGTCTCCTGCAAAGAAGCGTATTCTGTCACCGATTTCGAAGAGTTGGGCTAACTGGTTGGCACAAGCAGTTAAAGCAGGATTGATATCGATACCGACGATTTTTCCCTTCGGAGAGCGATACGCCAGTTCTAGGGTTGTACGCCCAACACCGCAACCCACATCAAGGATACGCATATTCGGTCGGAAAGTGATTTCGCCAAAATAGTGTCCATAAATAGGGATACTTTCCCACAAATAGTGTGCCAGTGCTCCACGCGGATTCAGTATCCGATGAACCGCATTACGAACTCGCGGCGAATCAAGTCCTGGCAAGACCACGTCTACTCACCCATCACTTTCTTCAATGTAATGTCCTTTTCACTTAAGTTTTCTTCGGCATAGCCCAATCCTTCTTATGCACCTTCACCGCAAAAGTTTTTTAACTCCCCGAATGCGCTCAAAAACAAGCGACCTAAATTATGTATTCATGTGGGCTGGTAGATCAGTGGTAGATCGCGAGTCTTGCACACTCGAGGCCCCGGGTTCAAATCCCGGCCAGTCCACCACTTCCTTCTTTATAGCAAGACAATTTTTTTCTCTGGGAGAATGTGGAAAGCTTTTTGAACGAAAGAACAGTATGCTCCAACTACGCCCCAGTAGTGTAGTAGCGAATTGACTTAATTAGTCGAGCTGCGAAGCCAGGTCAATCATTATGGGCTTTCGCCCCGTAGACCCGGGTTCGAATGTTGGGCATCGAATGTGCTGACCGAAGATCCCGGCTGGGGCACCATCTTACCCGTTGCGGGGGTAGCCAAGTATGGTTAATTCCCTCCCATTAAAGGATGGAAATTAGAGGTGCAGGGTTTAGGCCCCTGTCGCGTAGGCGTTCCTGGGTTCAAAGGTCATGGCATAGGTTGTGTCGTGACGGAAACTCCCAGCCCCCGCACCACCATTATTCCGCCTAAACCGCAGCCTTCTTTAGTTATTGTAAGGAAACCTGATTTGTTGAGGTCTGCTCTGTGCCCGTGAAAGCCATTGGCGATCTTCTAATGGAGATGAAGAAGAGGTATGATAAGGAGCCAAAGGGCTGGCGAATTCTTTCAGGTCGAGCAGACCACGGACTATATGATACTTTCATATTGCATCGGGATCGTTTGTGGCAGATGAAATCGGAGCCGGTTAATCCCTTTTCAGCTATTGGTGTAGGAATCACTCATCGTCGCGTTGATGAAGGACTTTATAATCGGGTTATGCAGGAGGGCAGTCCACTCCTATTCCAAATTATCGCACCTCAAAGGAAAGGAGTAATCGCCGCTCAAGGCATTCAACACTATTCTGATGAGTCCACCTCCAAGCTGCGTTGGGTACTTTCAGATAAGCAGGAGCAACTTGACAGAGAACTTGAAGACACAATTCGGCAAATCAGCCAGAAACGCTTCCCTGAGCGCCATGACATGTACGGATGATTAATATCTTCAATCATTTTCAAAATAGTGTAGAATGCATGCAAAGAGGACATTATGGGTAGGTATGTTCTTTTAAGAAAGAAGAATTGGCGCCGAGGCGCGGATTCGAACCGCGGACCTAGAGGTTAACAGCATCGAGCCGTATCCTGAAAGGATAATCGGGCTCCCGCTCTAACCGGACTGAGCCACCCCGGCGCATGATGTTTCTGCCCTTTTCTTTGCTTATTTTTAAATTCTTTCCATAATATGAAGTGTAAGCTTTCCAATAATGGGTTTTCATTAAGGATGGCTGTTAGCATTGCCAAAAATATGATAATTTCTTATCATGTGTTATTATTTGTCATTGGGACCGATGGGCTTCCATAGTTCAGAAGCTTGTTTTCGTTTCAACTTTCTGCGTTGTTCGTTTAGGTATCGGTAGACTGTTGAATGTTCAGCGCCTCGTAGTAATCTTACGATTGCAGCTAGTGCGATTTGCTGGTTTTCGATTTCGCCGATGATGCTTATGGTGTTTCCCATTACAGTGACATATGTCTCTGTGAGGTCTTCGATGTTCTTGCGTGTTTTTCCTCCCTGACCAATGACTCTCCCCTTGAGTCGGCGGATTTGGTTGGGTGTGTTCGCATAATCATCCAAGTTAATGATCCGAAGGTAAACATCATCATCTAAGAGGGACATGGCATGTTGAGGGCTGAAACCTCGTCCAATTGCCTGAACAATATCACGTGCCTTCCACACTGAAAGGGGGTCTTCTGTTCCCTCTATCGATTCCATGATTACGAGTCCATCGCTGCTATCTATGGTGATTATGGTTTGGGTGACCTGCTCAAGATTTTGCTTCACTTTACCATTGGGTCCAATGAGAACAGCAATGCGACTCTTCGGAATCCGTACTCTCGCTGAGGCCTCTATTTTAGTTCACCTTGACGAATTTTTCTGGCTATCTCTTCGGAATCAAGTTTGGGAATATCGAATTTGTTAAAGTAGGCGAGGATGTTACGGATGTCACGTTCGAAGAATTCATTGCTATGGGGATGGTCTAAGACTACAGCTTGTGAGATATCAATTAGAACGGGTTCCTTCCAAAGCATCACATTGTATTCACTGAGATCTGAGTGAACTAGATTTGCCTTATGGTAAAGTTTTGAAATAGCTTGAA
>JBHLPI010000049.1:0-14919 GCA_048939595.1 Promethearchaeota archaeon
AACCAGCAATCGATCGGTTTCGATAGAAGAAATCGGCTGGCGATATTGATTCAAAAGTCACTGCAGTAGTCATTTAACGCGCCTACTAATTTTCTCGTTCTGTGTCACTTCTCCCAGGGACCGCCATGGAAGCAATTATGTGAACACCATAAACTTCTCAACTGCTGGTTAAAAAGTATCTGGCTATTCGTGCTCTCCAGGTTCACTTGTTTCGAGTTCTTCATCTCTTTTTTGTGGCGCTAGGTTTTCACATAGCAATGACGTTACAAAGAAAACTACTACCAAAACAATGATGGAGCTGATTCCGTAGGGAGAGAGTAACAAGAGTGTTATAAACCCCAGATAGCGAACGCTACCAACCACTTTTGCAAAAATATCACTTTCTGTACGATACCAAGTATCATTTGCAGGATTATTATCGCCCTTCGTGATAAACCGAAGCTCCCCTGAGACATTAAGAATATCGATGATTCGATGCACAATGGGTACATCACGAGTATAACCAGGAATCGAAGAACCATTGTAGATAACGATATCTCCAACTTGTAGGGTGGATGGATCGATGGCTCGAACAACTACTAAATCTCCTCGATATAACGTAGGCTCCATGGATTCTGATTCAACGGCAAGTAATGGTGAAGGCGTTTGGAGATACAACTGGAGACCTACACCTGTTCCCCAGACAATTACTAGAACAAGAGTAATGACAATGATGTCTTCGGCGATTTCCCGTTTCCAACTTTTTTCATTCGTCAATCTAGGAGCCTCACCATTTTCGCTCATGATTTGAAGTATACATCACAGTAAAAAGGTATGCATATGAGATAGCATTCTACCTAATACTTATTTTACAAAAGCTTCTGATAATCTTTGTTGGTGTGAGTAGATGCATTTCATCACGAAAATCTTGAACAGTACTGTTGATGATATCGTGCACCGGAACTTCCTACGATATGGACGAGGGGAATACCCGGGGCCTGCTATTGAAATCACAGTTACTAAAGCAGGTAAGGTCAAGGTGCGTTCAACCTACATGTATCAAGATTTACCTGCAGCTGTCATGGTCTCAATGGTTCCTGTGGAAACAGTATCCTTGTCGGGATTAATTCTGGGCTATGAACCACTCGATGAAATCTTAACGGAATTGGGATTCAAAGCAGATCCATCTAAGAAAAAACCTCGAACTCTGTTGTATCAATCAAAAATAGCTGGTGACTATCTAACAAAGCAAATAGCGAATCTTTATGGCGATATTCAAGAAATAGCATTTGTTTTCTGTTCTCTGAACACCAAAATTGGCTGGGCACACAAACCCAAAACAAAAATCCCTTCTGCCCAAAAGGAACCGCCGCTAAGCAAACGATTGAAATTTTGCACAACAACTGTCCTTGATGGGAATGAGTTTCTAAATGAAGTCCTCAACCAACTAGTACCTGATTTCCTTGGAGATGTTCCTTCAGGTTTCTCAACACTTCAAATCAAAAACTCATACGACATACAGGACCTAATATTTCCGCCGGAGATGAAACAACTCAGTTCAAAAGAAGTACGGCTGAAAACAAAACGGAGTGGATTTCTTCATCGCACTCTTCTTGTTGATGCTGAAGAGTTTACGAAGAAGCATCCCATGACGGTATAGTTACAAAACGCAGTTTGTGAAATCCCCTAGACCAAAAGATAATTAAAAAGGTGAAGCAGTTCTCTCACCCTGATACTTACAGGTGTTATTCACCATGCAATGGTCCTTATTACTTCCTTGGTATCCTGTTTATGGCGGACTCCTCATTGCCTTTGGCATTCTTCTTGCCATCTGGCTAGTGTATGTTGTTGAAAAAGCTCGCCAGCCTCCATGGGCAAAAATGATCATTGCTATTTTCTTAATTGCCATATCTGTAAGCTTTGGAATACACCTGATATTGGTTAACCTAGCGCTATAGAATCCCTTGCAGACTATTGGTCCTTTTTAGAATAGTTGTGCCTTTCCCTCAAGGATAAGCTGTTGAACAGAACAAACATCCTCAAGCTCTGAATCAACAATGGCAGCAACGTTCTTTTCCACGGCACTCCACGCGGTCTTTTCGTCAGGAATGATTTCCGTATAGGCAATTAATGGCTGGTCGATTGGATATCCGATACGTGTAAGAATTTTCACAGCGATTTCCAAGACTTTCGGCTCCTCCGCAATTACACGATCTGAAATTCGTTGAGCTAATACATTGTAGATTTTACCGACATGATTCCTGGGATTCTTTCCGGCTGTAGCCTCAAGGCTCATCGGTCGACAGGGAGTAATCAATCCGTTAGCCCGGTTACCTCTACCCACACCGGCGTCATCTCCCATCTCCGCAGATGTTCCCGTTAAAGTGAGGTAATAGACACCCCGTTTCGGATCATCCGCAGAGTTAACGACAATACTTACATCTCGATCAGTAATTTTCCTAGCGTGATCAAGCACCGCGTCTCTGACATCTTTAAGAACACCATTATAATGGTCGGCATCAGAAACTAACTGTGCAATCATGGCCGCTGCAACAGTCAATTTGATGTCATTATCGGTGCGCAAGCCCATGACTTTAACATCTTCACCTACTTCAGGGTGTTTTTTCTTGAACTTATCTGAGTTAAGAAGCTGTTCTGTCTGGTAGACGATTTTTTCAGTTTCTGAAAAGGGGGCATAGGCTACACCAAAACTCGTATCATTAGCCCGAGGAATATTATCAACAGCGTGGTCAAAGACATGTGTAAGGTCGACTGAACCTGGTTTAATTTTGTAATCCATTAAGACTTGTTCTGTTGGATCCAAGAATCGTAACGTGTTCTTTAATGTCTTTTTCATTGATTCAAGTGTAAGGGTTCCAAGAGGGATCCGTACCAAATCTTGCTTTTTGAATACCTCGGTGGTTGCTCGACCAACGACACAAATGTAGATTGGTTCGAGGAGTTCTCCTCCACCAAATTCCACTTGGGCGCGTCCGCCCGCTATCGAACCTTTATCGACGTTATGGTGGAGAATCCCACCAAAATTATCAATGTAATAATTACAGAGTTTTACGCCTACGTTCTCAACAACTGCATCGAGAATAGTATCTGGATGACCTTTTCCTTTTCTTTCAACAATTTCAAGGGATTGTTCTTCTATAGGAAGCGTAAATGCTTTGGTCACAGCGATGTTTCGTGACATTAACTACACCTTAGTATCGCCGGCTTGGATGAGTTTCTGTTTTAAGAATTTCCTATATACATCATCGAATATTCGTCAGACGAATAATTGCCTCCTCACCCTTTGCCATAACACTTAAGCCACTCTAAACCTACTTGGTTATATCATCGTGGCTACCGAGCGGAAGAACTGCCTTAATGATATCGAGGAGTGAGAAGGCATGAGTCACTTTGTTGATGAAGATGAAATACGACGATTAAGTCGACGGATTGCAGAAGAATTTGAATCAACCTATGGAACGCTTGACGAGAAGGTGTCTCGTGTCCCTGACGATGCCGCTCTTGCCATAGCTGATGAATGTTGTGTTCATTTAGAGGTAGCCAGAGTGGCTTATCGAGTAATGCTGGATGGCGCCATACCTGACCCTAAGCCCTCCTGTCAAATTCTCATGCAAGAGTTTGATCGGCGAGCAAAACTGGGCAGTCCAGTCCCTGAAATTGATACTTATCAAAGGGAAGTGGCTGTGACAGAAGGAAAGTGGATAGAATATCTTTACGGTCAACTTAGTAAAGTGCTGTTGGCAGATCTTAGGAACTTAGTGAATCTTGAACGTACTATAGCTGATGAAATTGAACCCGCGAACGAGCAGGTAATCGCCGTTGTAGCACAACGAAGAAAAATCAATGAGTGCTATTTCCAACCCCTTATTGAACGATGGTTAAATGACCATGAAGGGGCAAATATCGCCCTCGCAGCTCATGCGATAGCAGGAGGTCTCATCGGGTCTACGGAATCTGATATTGATGATGCAATTAACGGGGCAAGAGCCTCCTTACTCATTAAACTGCGACGGTATGAACAATTTCTGAGCCAAGAAGATGATGAAGAAGAAGCCTCTCGATTAATGCAAAAAATACTTGGAGAAATTCAAGGTCTTATTAAAGAGGTTCAACGGCCAGTGGAAAATTCATCCCCGAATACGGCTGGTGAAATTCTCATAGAAGTTTCTCCACCTCCGCCTGAATCCATTGATGAAAAACCAAAGTTTGGCTTCGTATCTGCTCCTTTTCCGACTCGACCTGTAATGGGTCCACCCATGCAAACTCCTTTAGATTACCTCGAACGTGATGTATGGCTTGCATCGATGAAACCTCCTGATGAACGCGCTCCATTCTTACGTGAAAAAATCACCACGGTAACGGCTAATCTGATTGAGCAAGGAACCCCCCTTGATAAAATTGGAATGACAATCATCTTTGACTTGGACAGTCGTTTTTCTTGGGCTCGATCAAAGAAATCAGTAATTAAAAAGGAGCTTCGCGAAATCCAAGACATAGCTGGCGAGGATTATCGATCCCAGGTTGAGAATTATGTTCTTGAAAACCTCTTAGCCAAAATTCCTCAACTCCGATCAAAACAAAACCATAGTGACACTGAATAAATCGAGTTGAAATATCATGTCCGAACAGAATCCTCCACTTATCTGGGTCCTTGATTACGTCATTCCAGAATTTACGACTCTAGGTGAGAAGAAGACACTCCATGGAGAGCTGCTTATCGCGTCAAGACAATTATTCAGTTTTCTTCAGGGGGAAATTGTACGTTCTGCTTTCATTGGCCCTGGCGTCGTGAAAGGTCAGGTTCAAATCAAAGGACAACCAGTTGATGTAGAATATCTTGTTGGTGCTGTTATTTTTGATCCTACGAAAATGCGACCACGTGAACCGATTCCCGTTTTGGACATCCTTAATCCTGAAATCCTTGATCCTCTTGAGCAAGCATCGGTTGAACAGGTCCAAGAGATAATTCGCACACTCGCACTCAAAAAGGGGTCTGTTGAAGACTCAGGCCAAATTCTTACTGTAACCACCGAAGGCGGCCTTCCCCGTACTCTAATTGCAGAACAACGGATTGTTCCTAAAAATATCACACTTGTATCCGGCTTGAAGAGAGCACGGTTCTTACTTGGTGGACAAAAAAATCGATTATACACTCCATTCAAAGAGGCTTTGGAGCGAAATCGGTTCAGTGATCCCAACCAAATCTGGACATTCCGCATAGACCAAAAGAGGTTCGAAGCTTTCAACCCCACCCAATTTGATGAATGGATTATTATTGAAATGCAAACTGACCCTATCACCGCTTCAAATTCGAGCCAGGTAGTTGAATCTGAATTTAACTCAATTCTCACTTATTTACTAGGAAACCGTAAATACTTCATTTTTGAAGACTAACCTTCACTCATGAAAGGATTTTCTATCGCCTCAATGGTCTTCTTAGCGTTTTCAGCTAACTCATAGCGCCCGATGACTTCTGCCACCCGGTTGATACCTTGAAGGATATGGACTTGGTTATCTAGGAATCCAAAGATGTCACCAGGATAGATGAAAAGCTCATACTCTTCGAGAAACGTAGCATTGATTTGTGACGGGGTAAGTCCGTGATAACGGAGATCCAACACCGCCTTTGACACATTCCACTGCCCACAATCACAGAATGGACTCTCGTTACAGCGACAATTGAAGAAATCGACGGTCCATTTGCTAAACATCCGCAATACCCATCGGGGTAAGCGCTTTAACCGACTACTTCGCTTTGCGCTCATTAAATCCAATACAGCACCAGCAAATAACCGCGTGGCAAATCGGGTACGAAGGGCGCGTTCAATCTCACTTTGCAATCTCGGTGATAAATAGACGTTCCTCAAGGGCTCTATTACAACTGATAAATCATCTGCTGTATCCTTACGATATTCTTGAATTGCTGCCACGTTTGAAGCTGAGAAATAGGAAATAGCCGTCGCACGACCCAACTCTGTGGGCATAACATCCTGCCCTTGCTGAATAGCTAGATCATGGCGTCGTAAAAACCGAAGCCCCTCTTGGAATGTCACGGTTCGTGAAAGAAGACGTTGATACGCATCATCAAGCTGAGTCCGAGAAATCACGTCATAACAGGATAAAGTTGCCAGCAATTGATCAACGGATTGCTCAAAAGTGGCTTCAGGGTGGACATCCTCAATGGGGTTATTCAATAAGTCTAAAGCAACCTCTTCTTCGGTCTTAGGTTCGTCCCCAAAATACCTTCGTCCAATCTCGGCTAATAGTACAGCTTTGCCGACATCATGCTTTCCCAATCGACCAGCGCGACCAAGCATTTGAGTGAATTCACCAACACTCAAAGTCTTTGTACCCATCATCAAACTCTGAAAAATCACTGTACTTGCAGGAAAATCTACCCCAGCAGCCAAAGCCGCTGTTGTTACTACCACCGCTATTTTACCTGATGCAAAGGCTGTTTCCACCTGGTGACGCTGCGGATATGTCATCCCAGCATGATAGGCGCGAGAGGGAATCCGTTGCTTTTTTAGCTCAGACGCAATCGAATGAGTGCTTCGTCGTGAATTTGTGAATACAATCGTTTGTCCCTGAAACCCATAAGAGCTTTTATGCCTGAAATCTGCCTTAGTCAGATCAGCAATTATTCTGAGTTTATCTGATTCTGTAAGGACCATTATCAAATGCCGTTGTAGAGGTACCGGACGCCCACGAAGGATGACAGGAACTAGATTTAATTCTTGAGCTAACTCAATCGGGTTGCCGACGGTTGCTGATAAAGCAACCATTTGGGCTTTGGGAAACAGCATGCGTAGACGAGTAATCAAACCATCTAATTCTGGCCCTCGATCCTCATCCGCCACCATTTGAATTTCATCAATAACAACAACACCTACATCCCCAAATTTGTCGCCTTTACCTGACCTTAGTAAATAATCAAATCCTTCATAGCTAGCAACTATGATATCTGCATCTGCAACATCATCATCCACGATAACAAGAGCTTCTTCTCCCACTTCAATTCCACTCATGCCAACGCGTATTGCTACACGTAAACCAAGAGGTTCAAACTTCTCCCTATACTCATGATATTTTTGATTTGCCAACGCAACTAAAGGTGAGAGATAGATGTATACCTTCCCTCGCATCGCGGCCTTGAGTCCCGCAAGCTCACCAACAAGGGATTTTCCACTTGTAGTATCAGAAACAGCTAATATTGATTGTCCTTCAAATAATCCAGCATTGATTGCTTTTGCTTGAATTGGTAGAAGAAACTCCATTCCAGCTTGTTCAAACACATCAACCAGTTTTTTTGGAAGGGAAAGAGATGCAAGTGGAACCTTTACCTCGGGGTCTTTAACTGCTTGAATCTGATCATAAAGGGTCATAGCAGGATTTTTACTTGGTCGAAATTGGGATGAAAGAAACGAAGCAACTTTTTCTACCGATCGCAACTGTTGTAACATTGATTCAAGGCTACCGTATGCTCTTTTCGAAACATCTACATCCATTGACTGAAGACGGTTAGTTAATTCTCGTGAAGCACATTTGTAACATACAGGCTGTCCTTCTAATTGATAGACTTGCTGTTTGCGCAGCATCGTCAAACGACCATCAGCAATACAAGAGCTACAAGCTCGAACGATCACTGGATCCTTTACCCCAAAGTCTCGTAGCATTCCTTTGAGTTCTGCTAAAAATGAAAAACGTGGTTGCCGTGGAATTGCGATATATTCGGCATTTCGAACCCAGTTCACAAAAGTTCGTGGATCAATTGGTCTGATACCACCTTTTTGAATCAACCATAACTTCTCTGGACGAAGCCGTCCTTCTCTCATCTGAAATTGTACACGTGCTCGTAAAATTGGTAGATGCGACCGTTTGGGGCGAAACACTACAATATAGGCCGCCATCTCTCGTTTCTTCTCCGGAAACAGGGCAAGACCAAAAGGAGGTTTCAAGGGGCGCATCGGACAACACGATTCAATACAGCTTTAGCTGAGAACTACAAGTAAGGCTTTTTAGTCTTATCTTACTCTTAGGTAGCAGGGGTCCAGAGAATGCGCAGAATCGAGATTTACCCCGGAATCCTATCATTAATGTTAAGCAAGGCAGCCCGGGCCGGTCGTACTGAAATCGGAGGGTTTCTGATAGGGAAGATCACTCGGGATAAAATCCTCGTCACACGTGCTACATTCCCTCGTCAGACAGGTTCAAGAACCCACGTATACATCAATGATGCTGACATGGCAATCCTTGCCGAGGAACTTGCGGAAAGGGGAGCAGGTGAAGTAATCCTTGGTTGGCACCATACACACCCAGGTCTTGGTGTATTCATGTCAGGAACCGATGTCTCGACCCAGCTTCGATATCAAGCATTTTTCCCAGAAGCCATTGCTCTTGTAATGGACCCCATCAAATTCTCTGAGACCCTAAATATGGAAGATCTCGATCTTCGCATTTTCCGTGTGGATGGAAGAAAAGAATTCGAGCTTAACTACGAATACGCTCATGATCCAAGTGAAATTATTCCTGATCTCTTCGGAATTATGCTCACTCTTGAAGAAACCTCTCAGGTGGTTTATGAAGATACTTGGTTTGAAAAAATGCTCCGGGACATTCTTGGAGAACGAATCACCACGCCCGAGTTCACGTGGGGTTTTGGCAATTTTTTGGAAGCCCTTGTTGCCTTTGGTGCTGTAATGCTTCTGATTATTTTTATTGCACTTGCGGTGCTTGGCTTGTTTGTTTAGTGACTTCAAAAAGAGTGAATATCCTGCTAGGACATTGACTTCCCAAAATAGTCGACAGAGACAGGTGAAATTAGGCTGCTATTCGGGTTCATCGAAACCCAATGCTTTGAGTGCGGCAAGGATAGCTTCTTTGTCATCAACGGAAACATCGTCTAAATCACTACTAGCCTCAGCCATGCTCACCGTTTCAAGTCCAGGTTCTTCAACGGGGGCTATTGTTGGTTCTGCAGGGCTAGGTTCACCTTCCTTAATTGGTGAAATCGTTTCAGTAGGTTCTGTTGTCGTAGCTGGTTCTGGAGAGACAGACTCTGATGTTAATTCGGGAACTGTAAATGCTTCAGCTTTGGACGGTTCAGTGGGAGCAGGCATTTTCCTGAATCCAAGGAGTTGGTCTGGTTCAAGGGGATGAGATTCCATAATCTTTGTGACTTTTGTTGCATATATTTTCATTAAGCCAATATAATATCCCAAGCGAATCTGATCTCGGCTGGCACCAACCAGAAGTGTTTCTGGTGTTCCACGCATAATAATTGTAAAACCTTTGTTACCCCTTAGAATCACTTCAGAAAGACTGCCTTGACTCAGCTGTCGAAGTGTTTCTTCGCCTACATTAACTAAAGTGGCCGTGGCTGCTGAAAAAATATCAGAGTCAACATCACCACTCACGGCACAGGCGAGGCGAATACCTTCACGGGTTACCACAGCCAAGGCTTCAAGACCTGTAGATTGTTCAATTCGTCTCATAAGGTCTTGAAGATCTTTAAATGGAGTCTCTGCCATCGTCCATTACATCCTCAAATTCTGACTACTTTCTTTTCTTCGTAGTTTCACTATTATAAGGTTGCTCTAGAAGTCAAAGGAGTTTCCACAGCGTTGCGAGCACCGAAACTGCCAGTCACAATAATATTACTTTCAGTCTCCCCCACACGTTCATAGTTTGCTTGACCGTATTGTAGTTTAAATAGGTTCTGCAGAAAACGCAAAGCGGATAGGATAATATGGCGGTGTCTATTGATGCATTATTTGATGCGCACTATTTACCATCAAAGCTTCTGCATCGAGAACAAGAGCTTGCGACTTTATCAAATCTAATCGATCCATCTCCGGCTTCAAGCCATCCAATGAACATCTTGGTTCATGGTAGCTTTGGGGTTGGTCGAACTACTCTTCTTAGGTTCTTTGGCAAACATGAGCTCTCTATGTATCGGCGGCCGTTCATACAGTTCAATGGAAAGCATTCCAAAGAGCTTGTAGCAGATGCCCTTCATGCCTTAGCTCCGAGTTCTACTTATCCTGATTTGCTTCCTGAGAAATGGACGCTTATCAAACGGCTCGTTCGGAAATCCGAAGCACCCCTTGTCTTCATCTTCGACGATGTCGGCTCTCTGACTAGTGATTTTTACAAGAAATTCCTAGGTCTGTGCAAAGAAAATGGCGTTTCTTCTATGGCAACAGCACCACGCTATTTTCCTCGACAAATAGATCTACGTGCATCACAGGATCTCGATATCGCCATAGAACTTGAACCATTTACTGACCATGAATTATTAGACATTGTAAAACAACGAGTCGCCGAGGTTTTTCTCACACCACTTCCATCGCAAATTACCGAATTTATGGCGGATATCATTTGCATTTTAGATTTCCAACGACCTGCTACAATTGTTGAGCTACTCCAAAATCTCCATCCGCTTTTGAATTCACCTTCCGATATTTCTGCTGATTTAATTCGGCAATCCTGTCTCAATTCCCGAACTCTCCACTATGATTTTTGGAGCGGACATCTTTCGAGTCTTACAGAATTAGATGCAACCGTTGTTCTTCTCCTACAAGCGATTGGACAGTACTTTGTCACAAATCCTGGACACATCTATGTAACAAAAACCAACCTTTTCAGGCAGTTTAAACAAGTCGCAGAAGAAATCAATTTTCCTTCCCCCGCCCACCTGTTCTCACGGTCTCTCAATATGTTACTCTTTCAAGATCTTCTACTTCAATCACGGTATAGTGTACACAATTATTTCACACTTCTCCCCGCAGAAGGGTATCTTGAAATTGTAGAATTGCTCCTCGGCGAGTATCAACCAGACACCTGACTTGTTCAAAGGCTTTTCAGTCTAAGACTGGCTTGTCATTTCGGCAAAAGCACGAGCAATTAGGCGTGCCACTCGTATCGGTTCTGGTAACCCACTTGACCGAGAAAATTGCTTAATTATGTTCCCTGCGTCTTCCCAATCGCATCCTTTGCATTGGACGAATATCTTTGTAGTCTCACTAATGACCACTGAGTATATGTCACCATTTCTTTGTGCTACCTCCCATCGACTGCCCCAATCCTCTGGAAAGGTCGATACGAGGTGCTGTTTCAAATCCTCATGAGGTTGTTTGGTGACACTGATTATAGGGAGCGACATTTCATCGAATAATCGCACCATATCTACAATGTTGTAACCCGCAATGACGGTTCCATGAAGCATAATGCCACCAATATCTAAGCGATTCAACTGCTCATACATACGAAGAATTGCCTGGGTTGCATCCATACCACGAATCGTGACAGAGTCCCAGATTACTCCATCAATAACTAAATCGCCTCGTATTACAACACCACATAAGATAGAACTACTCGAACCTACTATCCCACTTTCAGCGATTCCTAGTAACCGAGCCCCCGCTTTCAAAACTAACTTATCAATTGTCAAAATTGAGCGCCTGCTCTATTGGGCACGAACTAAAAAATAAAGGGAGGGGTTAACAACTACTAGTTCTTTTTTCACCAATTGGGCTCAATTCGGGCTAGATCCCCCATCGCTGTCGCCCCAGTACAGAGCGTCCACTTCTCCGATGGAGGCATCACACCTAACCCCCATCAACCGCTTAGAGCGGGTGGTCGCTGTGCATTGTGCGGAGACAAAAAACGCCTGCTCCGCGAGGCGGGAGGTGACACCCCACCGTCCAGGGGAGCAGTGCCCGTCGATGACACAGGCACCGAACACCACCTGGGTGTCCTAGGGTAAGTTTCCGACAGCAGGTTGAAGTGAATGCTTACGCTGGTGCGTTCAGCTTCTTCCCTGGATGTGCCTTTTGCCATTCTTGTATAGACATAGCAAATTTCTGTTCGATTTTTGATCGATGGAAGGAATTCATTGAACAAAAGGGTACGATTCGCCCGTCAGGGACGGCGTAGTGAATGCCACATCGTTCAACGCGTTCGAGATCGAAATTGTAAGGATCCATGAAGTGCATTGAACCTATCATAATAATGCGTTTCATGAATTCAGCAAGCGAGTCATAGTCCTTTTTGATTAGAAGGTTGTTTGCCAAGTTCATGAGCATTCCTCGCTTCTTGAAGAAACGCATGGCTCCCATGACACCGCGCATTTTCCCTCGCCACTGTTTACCTTTTTCGAAGTCCCTAGCCATCTTTTCAAGCGTGCCGAGGAATTTTTCAACTTCGACATACTTTGTGATAGGTTCCCAGCTTCCATCGTCTTCAATGACGATAAAGGTGGCCATACCACATGCAGGATGTTCGGAAAATTCGACCATCATGCTTCCTGATAACGCGCTAAAGGCTCGTGAAACTGGCATAACGAATGGAACAGGATACCAGTCAGTGATTTTTAGCTTGCCTTCGGTTTGTTCTTCAGCTAAGCTGTTTAGGTCTGGGATTGTAATACGCATCTCTTTTCGTCTATCAGCATCAATACGCCCAGTGATTGCTACAGGTTGAAAATTAACACATCGCACAATGTCACTATTTTCAACGGCAAATCGGATAATATCACCAATCTGGTGATCGTTCACTCCCCGAACAAGTGTTGGAACGAGGACAATACTGTGAAGGCCTTCTTCGCGACAACGTTCAAGAGCTTTCAGTTTCTGTGGAAGTAAGTTCACGCCACGAGCAGCTATAAACGGTTCCTTTGTGACGCCATCAAATTGCATATAAACTGTGCTTAGTCCAGCATCAACCAGTTTCTTTGGGTAGCCTTTTTGTCCAAGTAATAGCCCATTTGTGGCAATCTCAACGTGAGAAAATCCGACTTCTTTGGCCATTCGAATAATCTCAGGCAGCTCTGCTCGCATTGTTGGTTCGCCACCAGCGAATTGAACTGCTGGGGCAGGAACAGGCTCATTAGCTCGAAGATTTTCAAGCATTCCTCGAATTTCTTCAAGAGTGGGTTCATAGATGTATCCAGCTTTTCCTGCGTGTGCAAAACAAATGGGACACTCTAGGTTGCATCGATTCGTGACATCAATAAGGGCTAGATTCGTGTGTGTTTTATGATTTGGACAAAGACCACAATCATTAGGGCATCCATGAACCGTTTCAGTCCGAGGATTATCAAGGCCAATACCTTTGTAGCCAAATTGAAATGCTCGGTTGAACTGCTCAACACTAGACCAATATGTATCCTCGTAAATACCGTGTTCTTCACATTCTTTCTTAATCTTAACTTGACCATCTTCCTCATAAACGGTAGCATCAATAACGCAAAGACATTCAGGGCATACCGATCGAGTTGTGTAGGGAAGTTCTTTGGGTGCCATTTTTTCCATTGTAAATAATCGCTCCTTTGTGGTTACCACTCAATAGTGGTGAGTTTGTACTGTTTCGAACGGGAGTGTCTTAAAAGGCTTTTCCGAAAAATCATACTCGGAATAGGCTAGATTTGAACCAGGCGAAAGTGTTTTTATAATACTCAGGTATAGGTCAGCGTATGTCCCGGGTAATACGCTTGCATTTGGTCTCAGTTAAACTCCCCAAAGCCTATGTTCGAGGTTTAGATACCTTGGTCGATAGAGGTACTTATCCGACGAGAAGTGAAGCGATTCGTGTGGCAATTCGCGATCTTCTCAAACGTGAACTATGGATTTCCGGATCACCTTTGACAATGCCCCACTCTTCAGACGACTGAAAAATTGAGATCTCAGTTAACGTTCACGTTTTCCTTGGATATACTCTTCAACCCGTAATTTAGCAATGCTATCCTCAATCTGCTCTGGAGGATGTTTAAATGAATAGCTCGAAATACTCATTAATGGACCACTTGTTCCCCGGTCTAACGCAATTTTTGTGGCTCGGATGACATCTGCGACAACTCCTGCGCTATTCGGCGAGTCTTGAACTGAGAGTTTTAATGCAATGTGGATGGGCATTCCGCCCCATTTCTTGCCTTGTGCATGGATGTAGCATACCTTGGTGTCATTGAGAAATGGAACATAGTCACTTGGTCCTATCCGTGTTGGAACAGGATAATCAAGAATGCTTGTCACAGCCTCAGTTTTGCTAATCCGTTTGCTTTTCAAACGGTGTTCTGCAAGCATGTTTTCAAAATCTGTATTCCCGCCAATGTTCAACTGGTAAGTCTCATCGATTTCAATCCCGCGATCTGAGAGCAATTGAGCGATAACTCGGTGGAGAATTGTGGCTCCAACTTGACTTTTGATGTCATCGCCTGCCATAGGGAGCCCCGCTTTACGATATTTTTCTTGCCACCTACCATCAGAGACAATGAATTCGGGAATACAATTGATGAAACCACATCCCGCATCTAGCGCGGCTTGTGCATAGTAACGAGAAGCCTCTGCACTGCCTACAGGGAGAAAATTAACAAGTATTTCCGCTTTTGAATTACGGAGCTCTTCAGCCACATTAACGGGCTTGAGTTCTTTGGGATCATACACATCAAAGGCGCCAAACATATGTTTGGCTACTCCATCCATTATCGGAGCAGGAAGCACCTTAACACCTATCTGGGGTGTTTCTGCGAATTTAATCACACAATTGGGATGTACAAATATTGCGTCGCTAATATCTTTCCCAATTTTACCAGCATTAACTTCAAAAGCGGAAACAAATTCGATGTCACGAGGCAAATAACCTCCGAAGGAGGGATGCATAAGACCCGTGACTCGTTCTTCGTCTCCTGCGACGTCTTTATAATAATGCACGCCTTGAACAAGTGCGGATGCGCAATTACCTAGTCCAGCAATAGCAACTCTGATCGAACCCATCGTTTACACCTGAAATACTTAATGGGTGTAAAGTATATAGGCGTCTAAGCTGTGGACACCATTTAAGCATTTCTCCTCTTTTCACAGTAAAGATGTCTCAAGCCAGCAAATTAAAAACGGTGAATTCTCTAAGACGCTAGCGAGCAGC
>JBHLPI010000007.1:0-47949 GCA_048939595.1 Promethearchaeota archaeon
ACCATACTGCTCATTCACTCCGAGTGGCAACCTTAGGAGATTTCTTCCTCGAAAAGAAAGGTAATGCAGGCGAATTGGAGGGTCTTCTGACAGAAAAGATGAATCTCTCGAAGGAGGAAGTCCGGACCACTTGGTGGTTCACAGGGTTACTTCATGATGTAGGAACACCACTTGCAAAGTTAGCCACTTCTCTCAACTGGTCTCTAATCAATGAAATGACTCGTTGCTATTCACCCCTAGGAATAGAATTCTCGCCCCTCCAAATCGGTCTAAATAATCCCGACTTAGGGAATGCCGAGTACTTGAAAATACTTACTGAAGGATATCCAAAGAAATGGCACCCTTTCATAATGAACGGCCTTGGAACGATAGAAGGTGTTCCAACCGCATTTCGTTATCTTGCTCAGGATAAACACAACGGGGAATACAAACCCCCCTCGCTGAAGATTGATCATGGCGTAGTAACTGCAGTCACTCTTCTACGAACACTTGGTCCACCAGATTATGTTAAACGGGAAAATCCTCAGGATCGACCACTCATCGAGGCTGCTCGAGCTATTGCGTTACATGATGTCATTGAGAAACTAAACCCATTGCCATTTGAGGAGTATCCCCTCCTGTTTCTACTTGCTGTCTGTGATGAATTACAAGAATGGGGACGACCGATTCCGGTTTCAACAGATGATGGCTTTTTTACTACAGCATTACAAAAAATTACATTGACTGAAGCGATTTTCCATGATAGTACTGTTGAGCTGTGGGATGTCCCATTCACCAATACCCAGGCGAAAATCCTCATGGGCTTCGATTTCAAACGTCTTCATACCGACAAAGCCTTCAAACTCAACGGTCTTGACTGCTGCCAGCAGTTCCCTGAAACCGATATGCTCCTAGTTGATTATGATAAGAACTCATCCAAGGTATTGGACACGTACGAAATTGCTATCCATTCGCGTTAAGAGGCAAAGGAGGAATATATGAAGGGATGTAGTTTCTCCCTTAATTCCGCTAACCGATTATAAATCAACAATCGAGTCACTTGGTCAAATAGTTCGCCTACGTTTTCGCCCGATCGGGCGGAGGTCTCGAAGTAATTGTCAAATTCTAGGTTGATATGGCGTTGATAGGCCTCAGCCATCGAAATAACTCGTTTTGAGGCTAAATCCACCTTATTTCCGACTAAGACGCTAGGTGCATCATCAGGCACTGCCTGGCGAAATGCTTGCAACCAGCCTTCAACATTTTCAAAGGTTTCAGCCCGCGTCAAATCAAAGGAGACAATCACAGCATCGCTACCTAAAAGAAAGAGTTTTCGCACACTTTCAAATCGAGGCTGACCCGCGAGATCCCAGATGATTAACCGAATAAGCACGTCTCCAACTACAATTTCTGAGCAATTGAGTTGGGTGCCCAAGGTCTGGTGATAGGAATGCTCAAAGGTTTTCAAAATGAATCGATTAATGACGCTGGTTTTTCCGACCATCGGGTCCCCAATGATTACTAGTTTGAAAGTATGCTCATTTAGTGACATGGGGGGTTGCTCGCCTTTCTAGCATTCTTTTTTCTAGTCGTTTGGAGAGGAAATTTAAATTATGTTAATACTGAGCTACTCAACGCGCAAAGTTCCCTAAATGACTTTTCCTCGCTTTATATCGCCATCTAATGCCTTTCTCAATCAAAAAAATCCCTATTCAGAAAAACCGGAGCCAAGTTAATCGCGCAATTACAATGGGGATAGTCTGATTTATGGTTGCGATATATTTAAGCTGAAAAGGTCGTAGTGCCTTGCAGGAGTTTCAATTGTGACCATTCAAATCGATGATGCCGGCTGGGGTGACCCCGTTGGTGGTGTACTCATTGGCCTTTTCCGAATAGAAACCCGGGAGTATGTTGTGAAAGAGATTGAAGTGACACATTTCCAAGATCCCAATTTTGCTGGTAAAACATTCCTCGGTCGCGGTCTTGAATTGGTGCTAGAGGGTCTTAGCTGTTTGAAGGTTTCTAAAAATGAGCCAATTCAGGTATGTCGAGGCGCGGTATTAGACGGGGTCCGGGATGGGCTTAAAGATAAAGGATTTGAAGTAATTCCAACAAAAATCGAAGGTCAACTCCAGGAGCTTGTTGAAGCTAACTTTGTGACTTCGTTGGAACGAATTGGTATTCAGGGTATCCCCCGTGTCAGTGGAAAAGAACGCTTCTTTCGGCAACTCGAATGGATTCAAGAGGATCTTAAGCATCGTGAGCAATTTGCAAAAACAGGGTGGAAAAATTGGCCTAAGAAACTCCGAAACTGGCGACCTCGGTGGCGTCATGAAGAACAAAAGGTCCTCGCATCACCTATTATTGTGAAACTAGGTGGAAGTATTATTTCGGATAAGAGTAAGCGGTCCAAAGCTCGGATATCCACAATTAAACAATTAGTGGGCGAGATCTTAACGATAAAATCGCATCCAGTAATTGTAGTCCATGGAGGGGGATCCTTCGGCCATTTTCCTGCCCGCGAATACCAGATCCATCGTGGAGGTCGGAGCAAGAAAAAGAAAGTTGGTGTTACCGAGACGGCTTTAGAAATGACGAATCTCGGTCAACTCATTCATTCGGCTTTCCTTGAGGTTCAACAACCTGCTATTCCGATTCGCTCTTCATCTATCATTGTCACCCTGGATGGTCGCATCTCTCATATGGACTTGCAGGCATTACGTGAATTCCTTCGACAAGGCTTCATTCCCATTCTCTCAGGCGACGTCGCTGCTGATACTGTAACGGGTTTTACAATAGTGAGTGGAGATCAAATCTCAATGTATCTCGCTCGTCTACTTGGTTCTCAAACGGTTATTTTTGCCACAGATGTTGAAGGTCTTTTTACTGCAGATCCAAAAGAAAATCGCAACGCTCGACGCATCGAGCTCATTACGCCAGAAACCATGGAACAGATTTTTGACGAAATTGCCGTCGGAACTGCCACAGATGCGGCCGATGTAACCGAAGGGATGCGTGGCAAACTCACAGAAATCTTCAAAGGACTTCCTAAGGATTGTGAAGTCATCATTACTGATATCCGTAAACCCGGAACTCTCAGACGAATCATTTCAGGCAAAGCTGTTCCGGCTACCCGGCTTCGGCATACGCTTTCCTCTCAACAAGTACCTGAGGAAAAGGGTTAAACTCTCTACTCTCCCCAGAGTCACTTGAAGAGGTGCATCTACGCTGTTTTCGTTCACCTATTTTGGTCATGCTGCTGTATTAGTGAATTTCGAAAAACACATCCTTATTGATCCTGGAATAATTGACCAGACTCCTCTCATCGATATTGATGAAGTCAAAGCCGCTTATGTGTTGGTAACACATACCTCTGTTGAGCACTTCGGTAACGCAGTCAGTATAGCAAATTTCAAAGGGAGTGTTCTGGTTGGAAACGATGCTGTAGCCACGCAAGCACGAAAAGAAGGAATTTACAGTTATGCCCTCGTTGAAATCAAACCACAACAACCGCTCGATATTGGGGCTAATATTCTCATCACTGCATACTCATTATCGCGTGGTGGCTTCTTAGCCCCCAAGAATAGTGCTTTCCTCATAGAAAGTGAACAAGGAACTGTCCTTCATCTTGGGCATGCAAAAGAAATTGGGGTCCTTCAAGAGACAATGCCAGACCTCCTTTGCATTGCAATCGCAGGAAAGAAGGGTGGCACCTTCTCTCCCGAAGCTGCGATTGACGCCACTCTAGCTATTCAACCTCGCTATGTATTACCAGTGAGCGGGTCTCACGCAGAGACGACGCTTTTTTTGCAGCAGCTGAAGACAAAGACGACTGAGATCCTTCCTATTTCTATAACAGCCGGGCACTCATTTACGTTAGTCTAAGAACCGATTGGAATGTTTACCGATATAAAAGCCGCTCATATAACTCAATGCGCCGATCTTTAATAATATGATTTGTTTTCGTAAGGAATTTATCCTTTGCTTTTTGAGGCTCGATTTTCGCTAAAAATAAACCTGTCCGTTGAGTTCTCCCCCTTGCAAGAATAGTTCCGGTGGGGCTCGTGATTTGGCTTCGTCCAGTAAATGTCAGTTTTCGCTCTGTTCCAATACGGTTAGCGACAATAGTAAAGATTCGATTCTCAATACTCCGTGTAATCATCGCTTGTTGAGCATAGGGCAATACAAGATTTGCCGGAAGACATAGAATCTCACACCCTTCCAACATTAGGATCCGTGCAGCTTCAGGAAATGCCCAATCAAAACACACTAGAGCTCCAATTATTGCCTTTGAAGTCGACCAGACTTGTGGTGGTGCATTCCCAGGATAAAACCACTCTTTTTCTCGAGCAAAAAGGTGCATCTTTCGATACCGCCCCAAGAATCCTTGAGGACCGATCACGACGGCAGAATTATAGAATCTGTTATCAAGGCCCTGTTCTGCAATTCCTGCAACAATCGTTAAGGAATATTGTTTTGCTAACTGGATTAATAACTGAGTTGTAGGTCCATCTGGAATCACTTCAGCAAGGGATTGAACCTGTGCTATTGATGAGAAATTATACCCACTAGCACAGAGTTCGGGAAACACAATCAAATCTATCTCTCGGCTGCCTGCCTTCTTACAATACCGACGAATCATGCTTCGGTTTCTTTCGGGATCAGCAAAATGTGGATGCATTTGTACTGCTGCAACCTTCAATCTATTCACACTCAAGCTCTCCTTTGTTATTCGAGAATATTTCAGGATTCCTCCCTTTGCAATGATAAACTAGTGCAAAGAATTCCCTTACAACCTCTCCGCGAGGTACATTTCTTCAGCTCTCCCTGAGTGCTTTAAGTAGGTTAGTCTGAGTCGCTCCATAGTGGTTATCCCTCGGAGTACATTATGATGAATGCTGAAGGCGAAATCCAACTAGAATTAGAGCATCTTCGCAGCATCAAAGGTGTTGATAACAGCTTTTTAGCTCAACGAGATGGTTATCCAATTACTAGCGCTGGGTTATGGCTTTCACCTGACGAAATCTTTGGTATCTCGGCTGCTGCATCTGCGATCTATGCGGTTGCCCGTCGCCTTCACAGCACACTCAACTATGTCTTAGTCGAAGGAGAACAGGCAAAATTCATTGTTGTCGCCTTCCCAGAAAACGATGATTACTTCTTATCGCTTACCACCCGGACTCAGGCGAACTTGGGCGTCATCCTCCAATCCCTGCACAACTGCACACAAAAAATCCATCCTCACCTTCAAAGAGCAGGCTCGCTTCCTCCTTTACGAAGCTATTCCAACAGACAAGAAACCTCTATTATGGATCGATTCCGAGCGCAAGATAAGCCAATGCATTCACCAAGTCCTTCAATCCGGTCCCTCTCCCTTGTACTCACCGAATCGATAGTTGTGAAGCTTCGAGCCTTATTGGAGGATTTCACCAATCTCTTGGATGGCGCCCACCCTACTTTCATTTCTCTCAATGGGGGATATCCCATCGTTCCAGACAAGCAGTTGGATCCATTAACTAGTGGATTGAGCGTGTTTACTTTCGCCTTGTATGATACTTGTCGGAAAGTCGCCTGGATTACAAAACGAACAACAATCAACCACGTGACAATTGCCCTCACTTCCCAGCACCATTTCATCTATAATACTGGCACAGGAATCTTTAGCACCACGCTCCAGAAAGGAAATTACCGTTTGGGCTATCTCCGATTACTTATCCCCACCTTCACAACACGTATCGAAGAAACTCTTCAACAAGCCACACAATCCATTGAGAAACCGAAAATCCAGCAACCGATGAATCGATTCTTAAACGGTTTCGTCTCGTCCTTCCAAACACAAACCTTGTCCGGGTGAGGACCTATGCTCATTGACTGGAGTAGTAAAATAATCCAATCAAAAATCGTCTATTATGGTCCCGCTATGAGCGGAAAAACTACTAGTATCCGAACCTTATTCACAAAATTAGGTCAATCCGAGAAAATCGAGTCAATTGAGACTACTACAGGAAGAACCTTATTCTTCGATTTCGGCTCTCTTGATATAACTCGTAATGACTGGACGCTTCGCATCTACATATGGTCTGCAACAGGTCAAGATTATTATGCCGAAACTCGCTCAACGGTCCTAGCCGGAACCGATGGAATTGTATTCGTCGCAGATGTCCAACCTACCCTACTGCAAGATAATATTCGATCTTGGGACGAATTACAGAAGTTCTTTGGCGAGAAACTTTATCAAACCTTACCAATTGTCGTGAGCCTCAATAAATGGGATCTTCCTAACGCGTTGAGCCGGCAACGTATCACTGACGCCCTTAAACTCAACAATGGCATCCACGTTTTTCCAACCATCGCCACAGAGGGGTATAATGTACCCGAGGCCTTTTCAGCGATTCTTCAACAAATCTTTCAATAATAATTCTTTTATCGTTTTTCAACAATCCACAGTCTTTTGAACCAGAATCTCACATAAGGAGTTCTGGTGAGGTGCGATGAAACCAAAGGTTTTGACTGAAAATGAAATCGCCGAAATGCTCACTGAGGTCACCGAAGAAGAAATCGAGGAATGCAAATCCCATATCCTTACTCCTCTTAAGGAAATGATACTAGCCAAAGGGACTCCTGGTGGAGGTATAGTAATGGATATCCAGGGAAATGAGTATCTCGACTGTACCAGCCAAGCATGGACACTAAATGTTGGGTATATTAACCCTGATGTAATTTACGCCACTCAATTTCAAGCTGAGCGACTCACACATGTTCGCTACGGATATCCGACTGTTCCACGAATCAAATTGGTAAACAAACTTAGTCAAATTGCTCCGGGATCTCTCAAGAAGGTCTCAATTCAAAATCAAGGCGGATCAACTGCTATTGAAGCAGCCATGAAACTTGCGATGATACACAAACCAGGCGCCTCACTCTTCATTACTCATTGGTTGGCTTATCATGGAGCCACCTTAGCCACAGTCACCGCGAGTAATTGGATGCCCAATCCCCTAATTCGGTTTCCCAGCTTTGGACTGCAGCATTTCATCAAGGCTCCTTACCCCTATTGTTATCGCTGTCGTGGGCAACAAGATCCCAAAGATTGTGACCTCGAATGTCTAGACTATCTGCGAAACCTAATCATGTACGGCACCAACACCCCAGTCGCTGGAATCATAATTGAACCAATGCAGGGGCCAGGGGGACAGGTCCCTGCCCCTCAACGGTACATCGAAGGCATTCGCAAGCTTTGTACCGAAATGAATGTCACTTTAATTTTTGATGAATCCCAAACGGCGTTTGGTCGTGTGGGTAAGATGTTCGCCACAGAAATTTACAAAATCAATCCTGATATGATGGCACTTACCAAAGCACTTGGAGGCGGTTTACCTCTCGGAGCCACACTTGCTGATGAAAAATATGGGGGATTTACACCAGCGGAAGAACATAGCACTTTTGGCAGTAGCCCATTACTTATGGCGGCTGCTCTAATTAATATCGAAATTATCCAGCGATTGGATCTACCTGGGCGAGCAGAATACCTCGGAAATCATATCACCAAACGGCTCCGTGAAATTCAAGAATCAAATGAGCATATAGGCGATGTTCGTGGACCTGGACTTTTCATTGGAGTTGAAATCGTTAAAGACCGTGATGGGAAGGCACCCGCTAATTCCCTTGCTGATGCTATTGTTCGTGAGGGATTAAAACGCGGCGTCATCTTCGACCTAAGTATGCCTTTTATGCGACACATGACGTTCCAACGGAACGTTGTGAAAATCAAACCGCCCCTTACTATTACTGTTGAACAGGCTGATCAGGCAGTGGATGTATTCAATGACTCATTGCAGGCTGCTTTGAAAGAGTTGACGATACTTTAAGTAAGCACCTAAAACTCGCTGTGAGTATTTAAAGGGCTAGATGGTTGCTGAATCCTTAACTGAATATCTGCTTCTTGAGGAAAATGCAAATAACACCCACGATTTCTGCAGAAATCGTAATAATCGCTTGGGATGAGAGAAAGGTATTAAATAAAAGCTTGGAAGAGTCGAATCGGAACAACTCACATGGGGAACGAAAGACCAAGTGACTAGCCATGACCCGACGGGAACTACCGTGGTATCCATGCCCCACCTGTGGGGTAATCATCCAGGAGGTCTCGGTTGAGGAAGAAGCCCTCCTCACCGCACCGCGGGTACCCGTACTTATCAATGCAACCTGTGAAAAAGGCCATCAATGTGTACTCTTTGTCGACAGGAACTTCACAATTCGTGAAGCTGAACCTGTTGTCCAAGAGACGAAACAAGGGAAATCAGCTGTTGACAAGGCAAAAGGTTGGTTAGGACAAATCTAGGCGAAACTCACATGATCACCAATATCTTTCTCATCACAGGCAGCGGAGAACCTATCTTCACTATAAAATTGGGTAGCATCGAAGCCTCTGACGCTATGGTAGGAGGATTCATCTCAGCAATTCAAAGTTTTGCCAATCAGATCATGGGTGGGGATATTGACCGACTCACCGTTGGTCCTTACCATCTATTGATGCGTCGAACCGGGGATAATATCTTAGTGGTTGCCGCCGATGATAATTCCCGCGAAACCCGTGTACAACTCGACCAGATACAAGTACTCATCAAAGACCTTGTTGGAAATGTTCCATGTGATGTAATTCAACAGCTCATTGTAGAACATATTACCAAGAAAAAGTCTGCAGGAGACAAAGCCGAGTTATGGGCTAAATACGGTTTATAAAAATTACAGGGGAAAAAAATGGGATTTGATCTAGTAACCGCAAATTCAGGTGCTATCGCAGTAATTTCGATTATCGGCGCGATAATTGTAAGTCGGTTCGCGGTTCGCCGCTATCGTGAAGTACCAGTTGAATACCGCTTTGCTACTTATCCAACAATGCTTGTGGCGATTGCCTTTCTTTTCTATGCTTTAGGAAGTTTCTCAGGTGTCGTAGATGTAATAATTCCTATTGGAGACATTGTGCAGTACAAGCTCACTATCAGTCTGGTGGCTACAGGTAACCTTATGGTTGCCTTTGCTGCTCTTCTAGCAATCGAACGACGTAAATTCTCAATTCCTGTTTTTATTCTTTATTTTATCGGGATATTTGTAGTTTGGACTGCTCCTGGCGTTCCTATGCCTTTACTAAATACGGTACTCATGGTGTTAGTAATAGCCATTCTCGGATTTGGTCCTGCAATCCTGTTTGGCTATCTCTGGACGAAAACTAGGAAAACAACTGTATTCTCACTATTCATTGGGATTCTTCTAATTTCGATTTCAGGTTCTGCCCGTGGAATGTCGCCAACGAATCCGTTTGCTCCAATCCTTAGTTGGATAGGACTATTCGGTTATACAATTATCACCATTGGCTTCCTATTACCCGATCTGGATATTGGTGGTGAGTTTCTGGGTTATACAGCAGCGCTGGTTATCATGGCTGCACAAGTTGTATGGGTCTTAATGTGGTATGACTTTGTGCCTATTGCTGAATTATTCTTCACCGCCGCAACACAGATTGCAGCCGGTCTAGCCTTTATATCCGCAACATTTCTATGGGGACGCTACCGTATAAAGCCCCACTATTCTACAATATTGTTATTTAGTTTCTTTCTCTTCATCGCCATCGGATACATCTTGTATGTCATCGATGTGTTCGCTCGATTTGTCCCCGAACTTAGTTGGGTGCCTCCCGTGGTAGGTACTTTAGGCACTTATCTTGGATTCGTCGGGGTTGCTTTTGCCGCAGCAAGTGCAATTTATGCAATGGAATGGCGCCCCCTCACTCTTCTTCCTTTCATAATTGCCATACCGCTTACCATTATTGCCGTTTTCTTCTTTCCAGAAATTTCTCATCCAGGTGCTGCTGAAGTCTTCCCTGCCAATGTCTTCTGGTGGTCAACTATTGGGTTACTCTCTTTGTTCTTCTTCATACCAATTATTCTTTATTCGCTTATTTACAAACGTCTACGCAAAGAACCCTTTTCTGGAAGAGGAAAAGCATTAGGACTTGCACTGGGGCTCTTCCTAATCTTCCCTGCGCACATTACCTTCGTACCAATCTTTATTCGGGCCACTATTCGGGTCTTCGCATTTGCCATCTTACTAATAGCACTTACTGGTTGGTTGGACCGATTGCTTGATAGGGGAAATACTAAAACCGAAGCCATAACTGCTTAAACACCAAGAGGCACCTACAGTGATAGGCATACTCAAAATCGTCTTAATCGGCGAAGGTGGCGTTGGCAAAACAAGCCTCCTAAAGAGGTACACTTGGAATACCTTTGATGAAAGTATGAAACTCACTGTTGGTGTAGATTTTGCAGCAAAGAATGTGCAGCAAGGCGAATGGGCTGCTATCCTTCAAATTTGGGACCTAGGCGGACAAATACGATTTCGTGATTTAGCCATCTCTTACTTTAAGGGAGCTAGACTAGCAATCGCTGTTTTTGATATTTCAAGCCGCTACACTATGGATCGCCTGAATGATTGGATTACCAGCCTCTATGAATCCGTTCCTGGCTGTCCATTAGTGGTTGTTGGGAATAAATGCGATTTACGGGAAACGTTTGGTCCCAGACGCCCTCTGGTCACATTACAAGAAGGAATTGAATATGCGGCGCAATACAATGCACCTTTTATAGAAGCTTCTGCCAAGGATGCTCGAGGGGTTACGGATGTTTTTAATGCGGTAACTGAAATCCTTGCTGAACGGTTTCCAACACGTGAAGCCGCAGGTATGGCATTTTAGCGCCGGTCATTTTTCCCAAAGACTCCCATCACATACGAATTTGAAATATCACCATTATCTGTTAGGTGACTCACTTTCACAGAGCTGGTTTGAGTGACAAAGAATTCGTACAAGTTTGCAACATTTATAGACACTTTAGCAACAATTGAAATGAAAGTTAAAAAAGTATAAAGCGAAAGCCGAGAGAATTCTCTGAGAACTGGTGGTGGCCCCCATCGCAAAAGCCAAGCAGCCCAAAGAAGAGAAACCCCGAATCGGCGTTTTTGTCTGTGAATGCGGACGTAACATTGCAGGAGTCGTCGACTGCGATTCCCTAGCGAAAGGCGCAGAAAAGTTGGATGGCGTCGTTGCAACCAAGGTTAACAGATTCACCTGCGCTGACCCCGGGCAAGAGGAAATAAAACGTATCGTTAAAGAAGAAAAACTCGACCGTGTGGTTGTCGCAGCCTGCACACCCCGTATGCATGAACCGACTTTTCGCCGGTGCACGGAAGATGCTGGACTCAACCAATTCTTCTTCGAAATGGCCAACATCAGGGACCAGGGAACCTGGTGCCACGCTAGCGACCCACAGGGCTGTCAAGAAAAAGCTGCTGACCTTATTGCGAGTGCAGTTGCGAAAGCTCACCACCTTCAACCACTAGAGGTTCTCAAAGTCCCAGTCACACACACTGCACTAGTAATTGGAGGCGGTGTCTCAGGCATTCATGCGGCCCTCGATATTGCCGACTCGGGTTACAAGGTCTATCTCGTTGAGCGCTCACCCACAGTTGGTGGCATCATGGCACTCCTTGATAAAACATTTCCTACATTAGACTGCTCCATTTGTATCCTTGGACCCAAAATGGCTGAAGTCGCCCGGCATCCAAATATCGAACTCATCACCAATGCTGAAGTCACTAAGGTCGAAGGATTTGTAGGTAACTTTAAAGTGCAAATCACCCAGCGCCCGCGATACGTCGATATTGACAAGTGCAACAGTTGTGGTGATTGCCAGAAGGTATGCCCTGTACTGGTTCCAAATAATTTTGATGCAAATCTTGGCTGGCGACATGCTATCTACATACCTTATCCCCAAGCAGTTCCTGCTGCATATTTGATTGATCCGGACCATTGCCTTGGTCTCAGTCCTAAAGCATGTATGATGTGCTATGAAGCATGTAATAAAGCGGGGCAAGAGGCTATTATCCCTGATGACACTGAGAAAATTCATGAATTTGATATCGGCACAATCATCGTCGCAACTGGCTACGAACCTTATGATCCCACCCCCATCACCGAATACGGATATGGGGTTTATACGAATGTGATTACTGCCATGGAACTCGAACGGCTCATCAACGCTGCAGGGCCAACTGAAGGAAAGGTCGTTCGTCCTTCAGATCAAACCAAACCTCACAGCTTTGCTTTTATCCAATGCGTTGGTAGCCGGGACGAACGTAGTAACATCTACTGCTCTGGCTTCTGCTGCATGTACACAATCAAGAACGCACTTCTGCTCCACGAAAAATACCCTGAAGCCAAAATAACCATTTACTACATGGATATTCGAACTAACTTCAAAGATTATGAAGAATTCTACCAACGTGCTCGTCGCGCAGGCATCCGCTTTCAACAAGGTAGGCCCGCCAACATCACCGAAGATCCTCAAACCCACAACCTTTTCGTTCAAGCCGAAGACATGGCTACTGGCAAATTCACCAAACGTGAATACGACATGGTCATTCTCAGCACAGCTGCTGTTCCAAGTAAAGGCACTGAAGAACTCGCCAGGGTCCTCAATGTGCCTCTCGGTCCCTCTGGTTTCTACATGGAGGCTCATCCCAAACTAAAACCCGTTGACGCTGCTACCGAAGGGGTCTTTTTCTGCGGCTCGGCTCAAGGTCCCAAAGACATTCCTGCCAGTGTCGCCCAAGGCAGTGCAGCTGCATCACGGGCTCTCCGAATTATCACACAAGATGAATGGGAAATTGAACCCATTGTCGCTGTGGTAAATCCCGAACTCTGCCGCAGTGCAACCGGAAAATGTGGCATCTGCGTCTCTCGCTGTGCATATGGGGCAATTTCAGCAGAACCAGGTAAAGCTGCCGTTGTTACTCCTGCTAAATGCCATGGTTGTGGTACTTGCGTCGCGGAGTGCCCAGCAGGTGCCATTGAGCAGATGCATTTTACAGATGCACAGATTATGGATCAGATTCGCGCTCTTCTCAGGGAGAATCCAGAAGACAAGATTTTCGCAATGCTGTGTAATTGGTGTAGCTATGCAGGTGCTGATCTTGCTGGAATTAGTCGGTATGATTACCCCGCTAATGTTCGTGGTATCCGTGTGATGTGTTCAGGACGGATGTCTGATCAATTCATCTTGGAAGCGTTCCGGTTAGGTGCTGGTATGGTGTTGATGTCAGGTTGTCGACTTACGGAGACGGGCAGCGATTGCCATTATATCAGTGGGAACGTGTGGGCAGAGAAGCGAGCGAAACGTATGTCTGCGTATCTTGAGCGGATTGGTATGGACCCCCGGCGATTCCGTTTAGAATGGGTGTCAGCTGCAGAGGGTGATAAGTGGGCTGCAGTCACAAGGGAAATGGCTGCGCAACTTAAGGAGATGGGGCGCGATTTCATTATAGATGAGAATACCCGGTTACGACCTGTGATTGAAGAGCGACTCGCGAAACTCATGAAGAAGGAAAGACCAAAACCAACGCCTAAAGCAAAGACAAAGAAGACACAAAAAACTAAGGCCGCAAAGGTGAAGGCGAAATGAACGTGGATGAGCAACTGGAAGAAATTTCAGCTAAACTGGCGAAACGTGTTGACACAAAAAGTTGTTTTGCTTGTGGAACATGTGTTGCGGCTTGTCCTGTTTCACGACTAACTGGTCCAGAGACTTACCATCCACGACGTGTTGTAAAGGCCACTTTGGAAGGCGAAGCAGCTACTTTACTAGATGAACCTGCTCTATGGCTGTGTACCAGCTGTCATGCCTGTTTAGAGCATTGTCCGCAGAAGGTCCCAGTATCAGAATTAATCAAAGATCTACAAAACCTGGCTAGTTCTATGGGAATCACACCTGATGATATTGTAGCAGAAGTAGAAAATATACTTGCGACAGGATGGGCTTTAGCGCCTAGTGCTCAAGCAAATAAGAAACGAGTAGAACTGGGATTACCCCCCATCCCTATAGACAGCCAGGGTGGCAAGGATCTCCAAAAGATTGCTAAAGCCACAGAACTACTCGACCGTCTCGAAAAGGTGAAACAACGAAGGCTTCAGGAAGCGCAAGTAACTGCTTCTGCTGAAGAAGGGGGTGAGACGTGATGGGTGAAGCTGCATGGGCTCTGTATATGGGGTGCGTGATTCCAAATCGTCTCCCCTATATGGAGGTAGCAATGCGAGAGACATTACAGCATTTTGAAATCAAATATCAGGAAATTGCTGGTTTTAGTTGTTGTCCAAATCCCTTAACATTACCACACATCGATCATCATGCTGCTCTTGCAATATCTGCTCGAAACTTGGCGGTTGCAGAGAAAGCTGGACTGAATATTCTCACACCCTGTAATGGCTGCTTTGAAATGTTAAAAAGCGCTGCAGTCTGTCTTGAAGATGATAAGGAGCTCCGTGAAGAAATCAATACCATTCTTGCCAAAACGGGTCAAGAATACAGAGGAACAGTCAAAGTAAAACATTTCATCCAACTTCTCTTCGAAGATATCGGTTTAGGAACAATTGCTGAATCCGTCGTTGATCCGCTTACTGACTTGACGGTTGCTGTCCATGTCGGTTGTCATATTCTCCGTCCCAGTACTTTACTTAATGTGGACGATGCTCAACGCCCTACAATTTTGCACCAACTCGTTCGTGCATTAGGAGCAAAGACTGTTCAGTTTCCTGACGAAATGGACTGCTGCGGTTATGGAACGCGACCCGCTGATCGTGACCTTGCGCTGAAAATGACAGGTATTAAGCTAGACAACATGAAACGTGCTGGGGCTGAGGCTTTGGTGTTAATTTGTCCAGCATGCACGCTTCAATTTGATTTGATGCAGCGTCTTGCCCTTCGGGAGTTTGAGGACAAAACCCCACTCCCTGTATTCTACTATCCTGAACTACTTAACCTGGCTATCGGTATTCCACCACAAAAACTGGGTTTTGCTCAACATCGAGTGAACGTTGATCCTGTGCTAGCCAAATTACTTTGACCTCAACTGGAGGCACGAAAGGATTTAGCAGCTTTCCTTAAACAAGTGAGGGTTTAAGTACAGCATCTGTGGAAGGAAGAATACTCCAAGGAGGAATTTCCTATGTCTCAGCATGACTTAATTGTTGTTGGTGCTGGACCAGCTGGTGCACATCTCGCCAAAGAGGCAGCCCAACGTGGACTTGATGTGTTGGTATTGGAGCGTCTCCCACGTGATCGAGTTGGCGACAAAGTCTGTGGTGAAGGCATTGCTCTTCATCATCTCAAGAACGCTGGAATTTCATATCCTACTGGTAAAGAACTTGGTAATACGATTAACGGGATTGACATCTATCCACCAAGTATGAAAAATTATATCACCATCAGCCAACGCATTGAAGGGGAGCCCTGCGATGGCTGGACAATTGACCGAATATATTTTGGACAAAGACTTCTTGGTTATGCTGAAAAAGCCGGTGTAACAATAGCGGATAATGCCCATGTCTTGGAACCAATCTTCGATAATGATAGAGTTATTGGAGTCAGATACAAAGATACAAAAACAAAACGCACGAATGAAGCACATGCGAAAGTAACTGTAGATGCAAGTGGGATGTCTGCAACTCTTCGCCGAAAAATGAAAAATCCTCTTATCGAACGAACCATCGCACTCCAAGACCAAGCTGTATGCTACCGAGAAATCCTAGAACTCAAACAACCCTTCGAACCCGCTGACCGCTGCTGGATTATCATGGACGACCGTTACAGCCCTGGCGGTTATGTGTGGATCTTCCCCCGTGGCGAAAAAATTGTTAATGTCGGCTTAGGCACTCAAGGTGGTCAAGGATATCGGCCCAAAGAGCTCTATAGGCAATTTCTTAAAACCAATCCTATTTTCAAAGGTGCAAAACTCATTCACGGTGGTGGAGGTGCTGCACCAATACGACGGCCCATCTGGAGCTATGTTGCAGATGGCATCGTGTTCATTGGCGATAGTGGCTGTCATGTCAATCCGATTCACGGCGGGGGAATAGGATCTGCAATTGAGGCTGGACATGTACTCGCACCTATTATTAAAGAGGCGATTGAAACGAATGATGTGTCAACTTCAGGACTTTGGCCATTTAACGTTGAATACAATCGAAAACACTATGGACAGAAAATCGCTTCTTTAGATTTAATGCGGCATCTTCTCCAGGAAGTTGGCAACGAGGAATTTGATTACGTTATAAATAATCGAATCCTCACAACCCAAGATCTCCTTCGTGCAAATGCTGGAGAAGGACTTGAATTATCCGCCATTGATAAAGCCGGAAGACTCCTGCGTGGTTTGCGAAAACTAGGTCTACTCCGTCGCATACAAAAAGTGTCTGAGGGAATGAATAAGCTGCTTTTACTTTACCAAAATTTTCCGGAAGCCCCTGATACCTTCGAACCTTGGAAACAGCGTGTAATACAAGTCTACAAGGATTTGGGTTATCGGACATAAAATATTCTTAGATGTTTCTATAATTGTTTAACTCGCCTTTAGCTGAACTCGGAACAAGTATAAACCTATAGTGAACCTTGAGAACTGTAGATTTATTGGGTACGTGGAAAAAATGGAATCCCTCGATACCATCGATGCACACACGCGCTATGTAACACGAATTCTATTTTCTCCTGATAACTCCGTCTTGCTTTCTGCAGGGATGGACAACCTTGTTCACGTATGGACAGTAAAGGACTGGACTCTAAAGCACACATTTTTTGGTCATACTAGTAGTGTAAATGCGCTTGCAATGACAAACGCCAGTGACTTTGTAATAACTGGCTCAACTGATGCAACAATAAAAGTGTGGAATTATTACTCAGGTGATGTTGAATACACCCTAAGTGGCCATCGAAAAACCGTGTCGACCGTTGCATTATCTTCTTCAGATAAGTTCATTGCATCAGGATCCTATGATGGTCAAGTGAAAATCTGGGATTTTACAACGGGTGATGAAATCCTAACTCTTCCCGACATTGGGCGAAACATTAGTGCAGTTCACTTTTCTCCGGATGATAAATACTTGGCCGCTGGGGGATTAGGAGATGATATCTACTTGTGGGCTTTTCCATCTGGTGAACTCTTAAAGCAGATTAAAGGCCATGAAACGGCTGTGAACGGAGTACAATTTTCTCCAGATGGGAAGCTTCTTGGTTCACTCGGGTATGAAGAAACCCTCATCATTAGGGACACAGGAAATTGGGAGCCAATCCATTCTATTAATCTGGAATCTCGTGCCATGGATCTGACCTTTACAACAGATAGTAGGAAGGTGGCAGTTGCTATCGATTATGGCGTCCGTATGTGGAATCTACGGACAGGTGATCTTGACAAGCAATATGAGGTCCCTGTCAAAGGTGTCTATTCTGTTGCTGTTTCACCCACCCGACACTGGCTAGCAGTTGGGGCCTCTGATGGCAAAGTTCGAATCTGGGAAATTCGAAAGACTTCAAAAAATCCCCAGTAACTTCACCCTTTCTATTGAAGATGAAATGATGGAGACCTCACCATCCCGGCCTTGATACCGGAGGGATCATCGGGACTCCCCTGATGCTTCCCAGGCATCTGCTGCGTTACTAATCGGAAAAGGAGCGAGGGCGTCGGAGGTTAAGCGGCGCCCTCCGCCAAGAGGCAAACGCCAAGAGTATTGCCTAATTTAGAATCGTTAGTAACACATAGCTATTGGCTTCGGTTTCTTTTTATATCGCTGGTGTATTGAAAGGCACATCTCGAACCTGTATTCCTAAAGGCGCGAGATCTCATCTACTCCCATCATACGAGGTGCCTGTAAAAATTGCTTAACTGCTCCTCGCATATCAATCCAGCTAAAAGCAACGAGAAGTGAGAACCCAACATAGGACGCACCAAACCATCTCCAAACTGCATACTCCATCCAGTACCGCGCAAAGTCTGTTATGTGAGTGCTCGCTGCAAAAAGGATTGGAATAAGCCAAAGAACGAGGGCAAGAGCCAACAATGGTACTGGTGCCATTTGTTGTTTTCGAATCAGTTTGAATATCCACCGACCGATTGTACCCCACACAATAATTACTTGGAAGACTAATATTGTATAGAATATAGGAATGGGGATGAAAGCAGGTATCGGATTGGTCGGATAATAGCCATTGAAGGTGGCCGGTGCAAAGACATTGTAGGAAAGTAAGCCAAATCCAAACCAGATAAAACTTCCCAGATTAAGTAAGAACTCAGGTCCACTTGCACTAAGCATCATGGTCGGGTCAGGAATCGGTTGGGCAATAAGGGTGTGAATAAAGTAAAGACCCCCTGCAACGATGTTGAGGGCCGTCACTACTCCTGCTGAGCGCCATTGGCGTCGTAAGAGGAAGAAAACCAGAATTGCGGGTAGAGCAAAAACAAAGGTCTCTTTGATTAGAAAGGCAACGGCAATTGCTGTTCCTGCTAGCCAGGGATGATCTGTCCAAGCCCAATACACAGCTAGAATAACGAATGGCATCGCAAATAAGGCAATTTGAAAGAGTGGGATGACATTGAAGAAAAATGCGTATTGGACAAAACTAGCTGCTAGGGCAGCCCATCCGGATCCAGTGATTCTGTTTACAACCCAAAAAGTCAGAATGAGATTAAAGGCAGCCATACAAACACAAACAAGACTAAGAGGGAACACAAACCCTGATCCTGCCCAACCGGTCAAAAAGGCAATGGGATAAAAGACCAATGGAGTGCGAAATATCCGCAGGTCCCCAAGGTCTCCGGTCACGACAGCGGCATGGCGCCAGGCGGAGTAAAAATCTTCACCGTTTATCATGTAATAGATAACGGTCTTATGCATGGTATCATCGTCAAGGGCAAATTTGGGGACGAATTCGACGCCCCATGAATAGGATAGAAAAATGACCCAAATAATTCCTGCTACTGAAAGGAAGACAATAAAGGCGGCTACTCCTTCTCGACGAAGGAAATCATTCAGAGATAGCTCGGACATTGAGTCACCTATTTACAGTGATATTCTGTCCTACTATTGTATAACTATTCAAAAGAGTTCGGCTTCTACACAGAATTATGTATGAGTACAGGCTGTACAATCCTGGGAGGTTTCTGCACCACAGACTGCACAGCTTTCTCGGACCTGTTTACAAATACTGCATACTTCTTTGGTGATTTGGTCTCCTGTAACAGTAGCTTTACTAATTTTGTGGGCTAATGTGCTGATGGCCTCTTGCACATGTTTCCCTAGCACCACAGACGATCCACGTTCGCCTTTCATGTAATGGGAGATGGTCGCTTCAGTGGTTCCGAGAACCTTCGACACTTGGACTTGAGTCATTCCCTCGTTTACAAGCGCTTGTGCTAATGATGACTTGATCGCTGGAAGCGCTTTCCAAACCACTGTTTCACAAGGAAATGCCATTTCCAAAATCTCCTATTTGAATAACGGTCTGAATATTAACAATGTTAAGTTGATGGTTCGTATATCGAATTTAAGTCTTAGCCACTCACTAATCTGTGACTTCATAAGGCACAATTACGGATTTCTAACGGTTTTCCGAATATATATAAACCAAAATTCGAAACGCACGTAATCCCTCATACTGGTGACCCATGTGGCTGACAAACCAAAGTTCACACCACGTCTCTATCAACTTAATGCGAGAGACCAAATTCTAGCCACTCTAGATACTACTGATAAGCGTGTGTTTCTCGTGCTTCTGCCAACAGGTATGGGAAAAACCCTTATCTCAACCCTCACTCTTGACCTCTTCTTTGAACAGGGAATTCTTGAAGGGAATGAAAAGGTTCTCTTCCTCGTGCAAGATCGGAAACTCAAACACCAATTATACGAAATGGCTAAGGCCTACGGCCTTTCGTCCCATGGCTATCTGTTCATGTTAGATGATCAGAAAAGCCTTCCCAGTCAAATGGCGCGACAACATTCTGCAATGGCTCGTTTTATCTTTTCCACACCGGTTTTGCTTATGAACGCTGTAACAGGGAGGCATAAACGGATTGACAAAGAGACCCTTGATAAGGTTAAGGTCGTTATCATAGATGAAATCCTCGACATATTTGCGCAAAGCTATGGCAAAAAGCGTCCACGCGAAGAAACCATCGCTTATATTGAGAATCGCTTTGGAAATGGGCGGAAATTCCACCAGATTATCACTGATTTAAAACATGAGCTCAATGGAACGAATACTCTTGATTATGAAATCAATGAAACTCGCTTGGCTGAACAAGTGATTCAGGAGTTTAGCTTCCAGAACTATCGAATGAATAAAACCTACGAGCCCATCCTCCAATATCTCAACCTCCTTGGTTCCCATTCCAACCGTATCGTCATCGGATTGACGGCCTCTCTTTCACAGGATGCAAAAATCGGTTTACTAAAGAAGACCTTTGGTGGCGATAAACACGTTGCAGAAATTCGACCTATTGGAGATGACTTTGAAGCCTTTCAACCTGCATATGAATTAAAACGAATTCGGGTCTTTGATGAATGGATAACAACCGTTGATAATCTAATCTCAGATGTCAAAAGAGCCCAATTACGACGTTTGAATAGTGCATATAAAATAATTACAGGAAATCCCAAAATTCCTAGTGACCGTATACTCCTCTTTATTATTGACTTGCTCGGAAAAAAAACTCCGAAGACTAAACTCTTAGAACATTTCAATGGAGACGAACAACAGCTGAAGGTAATTTTAGCCATCGCGAGAGCTTATCTTCTTATGACCGTGGCTCGTCAACATCTTCTCGAAGGCACCTTCCGCTCGTTTAGCACCTTCATTAACAACACAACAAATCGTATCCTTCTCAGCAACTCTGAATTCTCATTGATAAAAGAAAAAGTGGCGGAAAGGGCAGAAAACCAAGTTCCTGATCAGAAAGAAGACCGTCTTCTTTATTGGCTAGCTCGCTTCAATAGTCAGGGAAAACGAGCCCTTATCTTATGCCGTTTTGTCGAGATGACGCGCTTCCTCTCACGACGTGCCACTGAACAAGGAATCACGAGCACATACATACATGGTAGAATGAGTGGCACCCAACAATATTCGCAAATTAAAGCGTTCAAATCGGGGCAAGTATCCACCTTGTTCGCCTCGGAGCGATTGATAGAGAAAGGCACTGATTTACCAGAAGCTGATGTGGGAATCTATTATGGTACAACGTTGTCTTTAGCTCGATACGAACAAAGTCTTGGTCGAATTCGAAGTAACCTCCAAAACATCAAAACCCTCTATACCCTAAGCTATAATCAGACCATTGAATCCGAGAAGTCGCTGAAACGTGACACCATGTTTCTAGAGCTTATTGGTAAACGGTTGAACCTCGCGGATGGTAATGGTCGGGGAACAAGCTAGATTAAATATGCAACGTGCATGAAAGGTTTGAGAGGAAGCATCAATAAGTCCTTAGGCAAAGGAGATCTATTAGACTTAGCTGTGGAGGCCTTTGATGAATCCAGAAGATATGCGTCGCGACCTACCTATCACTCAACAATACATCTACCTCGATAACGCTGCAACAACTCCTGTTCCTCGTCCAGTTATTGATGCAACAATTGAATACTTCGAAGAATATTGTGCAAATGTAGAAAGAGGTACCTACTCGATTGCGGCTAAGGCTTCTGAAGTGTGCGATGCGGCTCGAGAAGAAATTGCTACTCGGTTACTCCATTGTGATGTTGAGGAATTCATCTTTACACGAAACCAAACTCAAGCCGCAAACCATGTTGCCTATGCTCTGGAACATCAGTTTCTCAATCGATGGAGCACAGGCTTCAAATTTGCACCTCCGCTAGTTTCATGGACGCCCGATAGTAAAATTGTGACTACTCTCCTAGAGCACCATTCCAACTTTTTGCCCTGGATGCGGTTAGCAAAGTATGTCAATGCCCACTTTCACACAATAACACCCACGAAAGAGGGACGACTATTACCTGAAATGTTTGCAGAAGCTGTTGATGAAAATACAAAATTAGTAGCTTTTCAGCATGCTTCGAATGCTATTGGTACCAAACATGATGTTCCTGCGATAATCCGGACAATTAAATCGCAAAATCCGCGATGTCTGGTTTTCATTGATGGTGCCCAAGGGGCCGGTCATATGCCAGTTGATGTTAAAGCATTAGACTGTGACTTCTATTCTTTTTCAGGACATAAAGGTCCTCTAGGACCTCCCGGGTGTGGTGGTCTTTATGTTCGTGATGAACTGCTGCAGCGAATGGCACCAGCCGAAGTGGGGGGAGGGGCAATTGCATCTGTAACCGCGGAGGATTATATGCTTCGTAGTGACCATCGGGCTCGTCGATGGGATGCAGGAACCCCCAACATCATTGGACTCATTGCACTCGGTGCTGCTGTTAAGTATCTTAATCGGATTGGCATCGACCGCGTGGAAGAGCATGAACACAAGCTAACCAAACATCTTCTAGACGAGATACGTGAGATCCCCCACGTCCATGTGTATGGTCCCAAGGAGGATATGACTTGGAAGGTAGGGGCAGTTTGCTTTAACATCGAAGGCTGGGTATCTCATGATGTAAGTCTTGCTTTAGATTCCCAATGGAAAATTCTAACTCGAGCAGGACATCATTGCTGTCAACCCTTCATGCGACTTCTCGGTGTGTTAGACCACTATAATGGTAATGTGCGAGCTAGTTTTCATTACTTTAATCTTGTCGAAGAAATCGATACTCTTATCGAAGCTATTAAGACTCTAGCGGGCTAGCCTTTACGGGGGTGGCATTCTCTACACACCGGACAATCCTCATGACGGGCAATGGGGAATTGGTCAAAGCGGAGATTATTGAGATCAATAAAGAGAAGGTGTCCCGCAAGTCGCGGAGGTAATCCTAGAATAATATGTAATGCTTCATGGACTTGGATATTCGCAACGACGCCCAACAATGTGGGATAGACACCAATTGTTTCGCATGTGGGTTGTTGGGAGTCATCAACTCCTCCATAAACACATTCTAAACAAGCGGTTTTTCCTGGAAGTATCGTTGTAAGGTTACCTGTTGCCCCTAGGGCTCCAGCAAAGACATATGGTATTCCAAGTCGACAGCAAGCCTCGTTTAAAATGTAGCGTGGAGAAAACCGGTCTAGCCCATCAACGACTAAATCCATATCTTGAATTAGCTTATCGACTGTTTCTTCGGTGAGTTGGGTTTCAGTGGGTTCAATGGTCACATCAGGATTTAGAGTGCCTAAGCGACGTGCGGCAAGGTGAACCTTTGGTTTGTCAAGGTCGGTTTCCCGATAGAGAAATTGGCGTTGGAGATTTGATGCAGCAACGACATCCGGGTCAACAATTCTCAGATGGCGGATTCCAAGTGTTACTAGCTTAGTTGATGAAATGCTACCCAATCCGCCGATACCAGCAACTACAACCTTGGCGTTCCGGATTTTCTGAAACCCTTTTTCACCTACATCTCTAAGCACAACAAATCGTGAGTAGCGGTTTGGAATTTTTGGCATGAGTGCCTCTCCAAGCGGGGCTAGAGGGCTGCCTTCTGTTTTGCTTCTTCAAAAAGTTGTCGACCCTTACTTGTTACCTCAATGTTTGCTGAGGGAAGTCCACGACCCGCTGTCCGATGAATGGACACAAGTTCCTCTTCTTGAAGGTCTAGGAAGAATTTGTCAAGCCAGGCAGCTAATGAAACTCCCAATGATGGACTGAATCCAAGCTCTTTTGCTGATACATTATACTTGCCTTCAACAATTTTTGTTGCAAAGGCTGTTAGGACAATATAGTGCTGGTCCTTTTTAAGAAGGATATCTTGTATTTGGCTCCGTGCTTCTAAAGCGTTCAGTCGGTCACGCACTTCAGCAAACCGGGCGTATTCCTCCTTCATTTTCTCGAGTTCAGCCCGGGCATCTTCAAGCTCCTTCTCAAGGTCACTCTTTTCCTTACTGAGACTATCGCGATCGTGGGTTACAGCTTTCAATCCTTTTTGCTCTTCTTCTAATTCAGCAATTTTGGCTTCCTGAGTTTCTTTCAGTGAGGTCATTTCTTTTAGTTGAGCCTCAAGATCGGCTATCTGTTTGTTCGCCTTCATAGTTTCAGCCTTAGCGGTTTCTAACTCCTGTTGTATTTCAGCTACTTTCGAAGTCTCAACTTCCGCCTCCGCTTTCACTGCCTCAAGTTGGGTAACCGATTCCTTGAGCTCCACAACTTCCTTCTCAACCGTCTTGAGCTTGGTTTCAGCAGTTTGCAGTTTTTCTTCCTTTTCCTGTAATCGTTGCTCAAGGGCTGCTTTGGCTTCTTTAGCCTGTTCGAGTTCTGTGGATAATGCTTTGAGTTGGTCTTCTAGTTTCTTCTTCTCCGCTGTTGCAGCCGTAGCCGCTGTTGCGGCCGCAGCCGTTGCTGCTGCTAGTTTTGCATTTGTTTCATCAAGCTGGTGAACTGCAATATCCCGTTCACTCAGTGCCTTCTTACTATCCTCTTGAAGCTTCAGCAGTTCCGCTTCTGATTTCTTCAAGGATTCTGATAGTTGTTTATTCGTTTCTTGAAGTTTATCAATCCGTCTTGCATCTCGGGTTGACCGTGACTGCATTTGTTTCTCTAAATCAGCGATCTTGACACGGGCGTCAGCTAATTCCTTCTCAAGCTCTTCACGAGTTTTCTGTGATGCAGCGATTTCTTCTTGTAACCGTTTTCGAAGCTCTTCTCGCTCTGATTCCGTCATAGAGGCTAATGCGCTTAGTTCATCAGCTGCCCCAGACAATCCCGCTTTTGCTTGAGTTATTTCTTCAATTTTTGCACGGGCTTGCTCATTAAAGCGTTTGGACTCTGAAGTTACACCTTCTCGGACATCATTAACAATTGGTCCGCTCAAACGTCCGAAGCCAATCTGTTCCATGCGCTGTTCAACTCTGTCCGCAATCATCATTAGGCTGCGCTGAAGATCTCGCACAAGCACGTCGAATGCATCAACTAGGTTAGTGGTGAGGACTTCGATTTGGCGTTTGAGTTCTTCTGAACGTTGAGCTTTATCTGGAGCTTCTTGCGTCATTTAAGCCACCATAATTTAGAGAAACCCTTCTAACCCTTAGTTGAGCTACCGAACCTAGATAAGGTTTGCTACGCATACGAAAAATATCAGTGAATTCCTGAAACCTACGCAGTTGCTCTCAAAACTATGCGACCGCAGCTTTTATAGGTGGGCTCAATATCGAATCGATAATCCAATAAGTAGCTGAGTACAATGGAAATCGAAGATGTTATAGCAGTCTTACGGCGCGTTTTAGACCCTGAACATCCCGTTAATGTCGTCGAAATGGGCCTAGTCAAAGCAGAAGATGTCACTATCACTGGTAATGAAATACTTATCCAATTCTCCCCTACAGTTCCCCAGTGTCCTATGGGTGCTGTAATTGGTATTGTTATTCGAAAAGCTTTGAAAGATGAATTTCCCGAGAGTAAAGTGTCTGTTCAGGTAAAGCCAGGAACGCATATGCGTGAGGACGCCTGCAATACCATGATTAACAATGATGATCAATACAACTCAGCCATCGAGAAGCTCAATGCATCTGGAGCTCTTGACCGGCTAATTCTCAAAGAATAACTACTCGGTTTTATCCGCAGATTTTTAATCGCTCGTTCAGCCTTTGAATGACCGTAGATGATATTTGGTGACTTTGTTTTTTCCGCAAAGCCCTTCTTCACTTTCACGCGAGTTAATATAGTTTTAAGAATCACCAAATCAAGGTTTATTGGCTGGGTAGGCGTATTTACATTGCAACGGACTATGTATAATAAGGAACCAGAATCGGTAACGGTTCCAAAGAACATGCTTGAGGAGTTCATCAAAGCAGAGGATTTTGTAACCAAGTATTTCGATACTTCCCGTCGGCTTCCTAAAGAAGGGAAATTTCTCATAGGAAATCAACGATACGTCGCTCTTCCAGCTGAATTTATTACGGCGATGCGGGAACGCATTGCAATTTCAGGCAGTGGTGAGCTCGCTGATCTTATAATCTATGAAGTTGCTAAGTCCTTTGGACAGCTGGATGCACGTGATTATCAGCAACGAATGAATGTTCAAGACCCTGTCGGAATGCTTTCTGCTGGTCCCATCCAATTCAGTTTCCGTGGATTCGCACATGTCAATATCTTCCCGATTAGCAATCCATCCCCCGATGAGAAATATCTCCTTGTATATGACCATCTTAACTCCTTTGAAGTCGAAGCTTCCGTAAAGAAAGCTGAGATTACCAAATCACCACGCTGTTTCTTCAATGCCGGTTATTCGGCTGGATGGTGCGAGGAAAGTTTTGGTATCCCCCTCCAAGCTAGAGAAATTACTTGTAGGGCAATGGGTGATACCTCCTGTCGATTTGTGATGGCTCACAAAAACCATATTTTAAAGCACATCACGACAGAAGAAATCGAGAAATACAAATCCCTCTAACTGCTTTCTTCAAAGACCTTGACTTTGCTGGAAACAGAAGTCTTTTTCAGCAAGTCACTAAAGCTTCGCTAGAGCTGATACAATGAGCATCCTCACTAAGTCAACTTCATTCCTGCTACTCAGTTGTTTTCTGCTCATTCTTGCTCCTTTTCCTCAGCTATTTCACCCTAATATATTTGAATCTTCTCTGAGTTCAGAAGCTCAACCATCATCTTTTCCCTTTCATACGAAAGTTATTAATCGGGTGAAAAGCCTTGGAACGATTCCATGGTTTTGGGACCAATATGCTAGTGCTCCAGGTCCTCTCGCGGGAGATGATGTTATTCGTTGGGGACCGAGTCTTGGCCCATACCATAATTATTCAGAGGTCCTCGACCATATCTATGATCGGCTTACGGATTTCCCTGACCTACTCCGCATATTCAAGATCGGCGTGAGTTACAATGGCCTTTCTATCCCATGTGTTGCATTAACCGCTCCGGGCGATGCATCCAATCGCCAGGGGTTTTTAATCGTGGCTCATCATCACGGGCGGGAAGCAATCACAGTTGAACACGTGCTCTATCTTCTAGATTTTTTACTTGCAAACTCTACCCAGCCTGAGGTTCAACGCATTTTAAACCACTTTGTATTCTATCTGATTCCTACTTTGAATCCTGACGTGCTTGGGATGTTGCATATCAATCCATGGCAGCGGAAGAATCTACATCCTACTGACGAAGATGGTGATGGCTTGGCAGATGAATGGGAAGTGCAAGATGTCAACGGAGATTACATTGTAGATTTTTATGAAGAAGATGAATCCTACTATACCTACGAAGGTCTGGATTTAGATGGTGATGGCGATACTGGCGAGGATTTACCTGGTGGGGTTGATCTGAATCGCAACTATCCTGTAGCCTTCACAGGCGGGGAGAATGATCCACGTAGTGTCGTTTACCATGGAACAGCTCCGTTTAGTGAACCTGAAACCCAAGCCATGTTGAATTTCACACTTAAACATTATCAGCAGTTGGTCTTCGGAGTGTCACTGCATAGTGGAGTAAGTGTGCTCTTGACTCCTTGGAGTTATACGAGCGAACCGAGTGAATTTGAGCCGTTTTTTGCTAACCTTGGGGCTGCAGTAGAGGAAGCCTCGGGATACGATTGGTGGAGTGCTACTCAATTATACCCCTCCTTTGGCACCTGGGATGACTGGCTATTTGGTGGTTATGGCATCCCTGCAGTGACTCTGGAAACATATGGCAATGAATCAGCTTGGGGGCACAGTATCTGGGATTATTTCAACCCAAGTGCTGATCAAGTCTTATCGATCTGTTATCGTGTACGGGATGCGATTTTCGCCATGACTGCCACACTTATGGATGAACCTGGAGAAGCGGTCATCGTAGTTCCAGGCGTTGTTTCAAGTGTTATCTCCACTCATGTTTCAGTGTATATTGAGGCTAGTGCAAGTGGATTTCAAACGCTGTTACTGGAGTATCGATACAATCCTGAGCAGAATCACAATTGGGTAGGGCTTCCGTTAGTCTATCGTGAAGGAAATCGATATGAAGCATTTGTCCCAGCTTCTGCTCTGGGCGGTATAGTTGAACTGCACGTGTACGGATACGATTTTGCTGGACATGTGATTTATTCAGATTCGATATTCTATTCGATTTCACCTTTCATATTTGCGGGACTTGTCATTACAATCGTTTTGCTAATAGTTGTAATCGGAGTGGCTATTTGGGTGATTATTCGCCGACGCCGTCACCAACGAACATAGATAAACACGAAAGTAAGCCTTTTGGGTAAGGTCTAGCTAAGAGGGTTCACCGTTTGTTTTCAACGGAGACGACACCTATGCCAAAAGAAACCGATCAATTAATTGCGGTAATCGATCTTGGCACGACTGGGAATCGATCCGTATTATTTAATCTGAAAGGTCAAGAAGTTGCCAAGGCATACCGTGAGTTCCCAACTATTACCGATGAACCGGAACAAGCAGAACAGGATACGCAGGATTGGTGGCAAACGACCAAAGAAACGATGTACGAGGTGACTAACCGACGAGGAATTGATCCCAAGAACATTGTTGCGGCTTCTGTGGTAACTCAACGTGCAACGCTGGTTCCTCTTGACAAGGAAGGGGACCCACTAGCACCTGCCATTACTTGGATGGATATGCGAATTTCCCCCTCAGCAGAGCAATTTGAAGAAATTGTCAAACAACGAATAAGTCTCCGCCGCGCCCTTTGGTTCAAAGATGTGGTTCCTGAGATATTCAAAAAGACATGGAAATTTGCTACACCTGATGCTTTCCTTTATAATCGGCTAACTGGCAATCTTGGATCAGATTTAACGAATCATGGGTTTGGTCTTCTTAACCTTGAAACTCTAACTCTTGATGAAAAGTTAGGTGAGGAACTTCAGCTACCAATTTCGTTATGGCCCGACTTGCTTCACTCAGGAACTATTATCGGGGAAATAACTAAAACAGCTGAACAGGAAACTGGTCTCTTAGCAGGAACTCCCGTCATCGTTGGCGGAGGAGACCAACAATGTTCAGTTCTCGGGTTAGGCGTCTTGAAATCCGGTGATGCTAAACTCAGCCTCGGCACCGGATCGTTCATTGTCACCCCAGTTGAGAAAATTCTCAAAGACCCTCTGGGTGTGCTGTTCAGCCATCCCCATGTCCTACCAAACCAACTGGTTCTCGAAGGAGCTCTTCCTGGAACTGGAACTATTCTTCGCTGGTTCCGAGATGAATTTGGACATGTTGAGTGCGCTGTTGCTGAACGGCTCGGACGAGATCCCTATGACTATATTATCGCTGAGGCAGCCCAGGCACCCCCTGGCTGCGATGGAGTCAGTGTTTTCCCATTCTTCACGTGGAGTATGGGGAAAATCCAAGGTTTAGGTTTTCAGCACACACGTGCTCATATTGCTCGGGCAATCTTAGAAAGTGTAGCCTATGCAATTCGTTTTCTAATTGATACAATGTTTTCAGTAGGTGTGAAAATCAATGAGCTCCGTTTAGATGGGGGTGGTGCGCGGTCTGCACTCTGGCGACAAATCCAAAGTGATGTCTCTGGTAAGCCGGCTTTGTATACCCGCGTGGATGAAGGTACTGCGTTAGGAGCTGCAATTCTTGCTGCAGTTGGGCTCGATTTGTATGCATCTCCCGAACAGGCCGTCAAGGCAATGGTTAATGAGCGAGAAAAGCACACACCTAACCAAAAAAATTCCGATGCCTACAGTAAGGGGTATTCTCAGTTTCAACAAACTGTGATGAATAATATCCAAGAACTACTCAAACATGTCTAAACTAAACGGGTGAAATTAATGGATGCAATGGAAGCGATTGTAACTCGAAAATCTATTCGAGCATTTACTGATCAGGAAGTTACCGATGACCAAATCCAAGCTCTCCTTCAAGCGATGGTCGCTAGTCCCAGTGCAGGCAACAGACAGCCTTGGCGGATTTACGTGGTTCGTGATGTCTCAATCAAAAAGAAACTCGCCATCGGGGCCTATGATCAACAATTCATTATCAAAGCCCCTGTAGTCTTTGTGGTATGTCGCGTTCCTGATGAGTCGGGCGCCCGATACAAAGACCGTGGTCGAGACTTCTACTCAATTCAGGACACTGCTGCTATGACTCAGAATCTCTTGCTTGCAGCGCATAGTATGGGGCTGGGGGGGTGCTGGGTTGGTGCCTTTAATGATAGGGCAATTGGAACAGCAATTGAGTGTCCTTCAGGAGTATTACCTGTATCGATTATTCCGGTGGGCTATCCGGCTGAATCACCACAAGCTCGACCACGCCGACCAATTGCTTCGATAGTTCATTTTGTTATTTAAAATGCCAATCCTCTACATTTGCTTCTGTAGGATTAGGAGTATGCAGAGTGGATAGACCCAGATAATGGCTGTTACAGCTGAAATAATTTCAGGAATAGCAACACCTGTGAAAGGTAGAAGGTTCAGATAATAGAAGACCCAGATTAGTGCACTAACCAAAGCGAGAATGAACGCCATCAGACCGATCAATCGAAGATGTTTTTCCTGCATCAATCGAACACCATAGATCATTCCTGCAACCAACAAAGTTGTAAAGAATCCCAAAGAAACGAGGAAATGGGTAAATCCAAAACCTTCATGGAACACACCAATAGCGACTAAGAAAAATTGGGCAATTGTCAACAGAATCGCTGCAATAATCCCAATTACGGAGCCTTCGAAAACTTGGTGACGAATCAACCAAAAGGTCAATACCAGAGTGAAGAGACCAGCAAGGATTAGACCTGTATTGAATATAGGTGCAGCAGTGTTTACGCCAGGGGTTCCGTTTGAACCTCCTAGCATCCACGGGTGACCTAAATCACTCAAGGCGTTTGTCAACCAGTTAAACCAAGGGGATACGAGAATTGCGGCAGCAATTCCTATCAGGGCAATAAGGGGACCAATTATCCCGCAGAAGCCTGCGAAGCGTGTGGAAATAAGAAATTCTAACACAGGGTGTAATTCTTTTTGCTCCTCTTTTTCTGTCATGATAAAGTACCTTCAAAGGATCTAGTTATACCCGATTTGGCGTAAAGATAATGATAAGCCTTGCGCCCTCTAAATTCTGAAGAAATCACATATCGTAGCCAAACCGAGGCAATCGGATAGAGACTGCAAGAATAAAGACATATCCTAAAAGAGCAAGCATAATTTTGGAAATTGCAGCAATGGAATATTTCTTTACACTAGTATGTCTCTTTTATTTTTGGATGAATGGTTTTAGTTCATCAGGTAATGATTCACCAATAGCTTGAAACTCTGCTGCTAAGGTTTTCATGAATGTTACTAACAGATTGTGTCTCGGTACCGCAAGCTCCTTTCCTGTCTTGGTAGATATACGATTTGTGAGTTTCAGCAATTTTCGGTCTATATGTTCAATGGTCCCATGAAGCCCTCGTTTTTGCACAAGGCTCTCTGCAATGGTTCTAGCCAATCCCAGTGCACCCATGGCGTCAAGCTTATCTGCGTCACTAAGGATTTTCCCCTCAAAAGACTCGGGTGGTTTGTTTTCGCTGAATCGATGGGTCCGAATCGCTTTTGCCACTTGGGACAATTTCGTCTTTGGAAAAGCTGTGGTCGCTAAAAAGGCTACAGCCATATTCGCTCCAACCTCGGCATGAGATGCACCTGTAACCTCTTCTTCTGGTCGACCAATATCATGGAGTAATGCTGCCGCCTCGAGAACCTCTAAATCTGCTCCTTCTTTTTGTCCGATCAGCAAGCTCAGTTGACGTACTCGTAATGTGTGTTCATAGGAATGAGCTCCACGTTTACCTAAACGTATCGCATTGTAAGCGAATTCTTCGATTGCACCCACAAGTCTATGGTCCATAACGATTCACCGAAATCATAGGATCTAATTTCATACCTCTCAAAGAATGGGATAAATAATTAGCCCAATCACGAGTTTGAAGAACTCACAGGAATACGTTGTTCCTGGAAACTAGACGTAAACTATAAGGGCTTAATCTTAGCGAGGATAGTTACACGCTTTCATGGATGTTGAAACAAAATGGCTTTAATCGGGTTTATTCTACTTTTAATCGGGGGTCTATTACTAATCTACTCGGGGCAATCCATTGCTTTGGACCCCCTTTACGCGACATTCCTAAAAGACTTCATTAACGCAATTTTAGGACCCCCATTGGGAGACCAAATTGTCGGGGCTTTAATCATCATCACTAGCTTAGGGGGTATCCTTGTCATCATCGGATCAATCCTTTGGTACGCTGCCGGATCAGGCATTTTTGCGATAATCGGTCGCATTATAGTTTCACTCGCTACCTTTTCGGCTTTCTTCTATGTGGCAATGGAGCTTCTAAACGCCTTTGCCCTCGGTATCTTCAGTCAACCTATCGATGTCATCTTAGCTTATTTCTTGGGTCTGGGAATTGGATTCGCCAGCGTCATCATGATACTCGTTGGGAACTTTATTGGAGCTGGACGCAAGAAGAAAGAACCCGCCTCATATGAAGATACAAGTGAGGCCTAATCACGTCTTTAAGACCTAATCCTCCTTCCTATCATGTTTCAGAGTCTCCGGTACGATGAGTAAGACGATTAGGAACGCAATGACATTCATCAGAAGGGCAAAGACCAAATTCCCTCTTAGGGTGAAGAAGATGAATTGGACCAATGCACCTCCTATAATAGGTCCAAATGCCGTCCCAATCGAATTTGCAGTAGCAATTGTGGACATTGCGCGCCCTCTCCGTGCAACCTTACTCAAATCAGCGGCAGCTGCATAACTTGCTGTAGAAATGAGTGGATACAGGGGAATGAACCATAACAGCATTGCGATAAAAGGGTCAAAGACAAACAGATAGATCAGCATAAAGAAGGCGTATCCAGCAAATCCTAAGAGAATAACTGGTTTTCGACCAACCCGGTCACTGCCATATCCCGCAGCAAGTGTTACGCCCAATCCGAAAAGTGACGCAAAGCCGTTCGCAATACCAATCATTAGGGGCGTTCCGCCAATTTCTGATACTAAGTAGACTCCAAAGAAATAAGCAAATCCGTTTACTCCAAGGCTGCTAATGGCGACGGCTGCTGCTAAAACTAAGGGAATCCAGGTTAGAGGTTTCCACCAAGAGCGGGGACCAATTTCCGCTTCCGCTAGCGCTTCGCCTGATTTTGAAGAGATAGTTGTATTGGGGATTTCTCGTACGATAATCCAAATCGTCAATGCTCCAGCGATAAATGCAAACCCGCCTAACAAGAATAGCCCAGACATGCCAATAAGAGTGAAGAGAAACCCTCCGGTGAACGCTCCCACAGACCATCCAACACTACTTGTCGCTAGCAATAATCCCACGGCGCCACCTTTGAAGGTTCGCGCTTCTGTGAGATAGGCATTCGCCATCGGAACTGTCGCTAGTGAGAAAAGGTACGCAGCACAGGTAACGAGTAGAAACGTGAAGCTATCTTGGATAAAGATATACAGGAAGAAACTGATAGCCTGAGCAAAGAATCCAACGATGATGATAGGAAGACGGCGATGCCATCGATCTGAGAGTGCACCCCAAAAATACACACCTAGTAAACCAAAGAGAACGGGGAGTCCACCGATGAGCCCGATTTGTAAAAAGGCAGTTTCACCGATTCCTGCGAAAAGGTATAAACTACCATATTGCCAAAAAATCGAAGCTGCAAAATGGTAAAGTGAAAAGCCAAGCAAAATCCCCCAGACGTAATGTTGAGGAACCTTAGTGTCTACCAATGAGCCACTTTCCTCTTTGTGAAAAACCATGCGCAGTCATGCTAGTATCCAATTCAAAAAGCTATGCCTATCGAACCTTTCTCTTCTTCTGTTCCGACTTCCAATGGTTTTTTATGATACAACCAAAGCCAACAAGGTGTGATTGCAATCAAAAGCAAACAACCTGCTGGTCTTCCACCGGTTCCTCTTGCCACGCCTCAACATATTCAAGTTTTTCGACAGGCAATTCTAAGGTGGTATAAGAAACATGGTCGCGACCTCCCCTGGCGGCATACCCGTGATCCATATCGAATCCTTGTCTCGGAAATCATGCTTCATCAAACCCAGGTCGATCGTGTGATCCCCAAATACCGCGAATTCCTCTCAGCATATCCCACATTTGAAGCCCTTGCTAAAGCCCCTCTGGAAGAAGTTCAACAACTCTGGCGCCCATTAGGATATAATTTCCGACCAGGACGGCTTCACAAAATCGCCCAACATATCGTAATTAATCTTAATGGCCAATTACCTGACACACTCAAAGAACTAATAACATTACCAGGAATCGGACGTTATACAGCTGGTGCAATCCTAAGTTTCGCTTTTCACAAAGATGCACCGATTCTTGATACCAATGCCCAACGAGTCCTCAAACGCTTTTTTGCTATTCCAGGCGATCCATTCCGGGTACCAACCAAACACCAACTCTGGAACCTGGCTCAGGAAGTGATTCCTTCTGGTAAAGGCTATATTTTCAATCAGGGCTTATTAGACTTTGGTGCCCTCCAATGCCCTGCCCGTGCCCCACATTGCCCCACATGTCTTTTACTTCAAAGTTGTCCATATTATAAAACACAGAGCAAGATTACTTAGCTGTTCTTTTTGGGGTAATTGATGAACAGTATCCCCATAATGACCAACGCTAAACCGATAATGAAAGTAGGGTAGATGGGTTCATGAAGTAACAGAACCGAGAAGAGTGTGCCAAAGACGGGGACTAGAGCAATAAAGACTGCAGATTTACTAGCACCCAGGTTTTTAATTCCGAGGAAGTAGAAAAGAAATCCCAACACAGTAACGAAGGTTCCCATATAAAGAATGTTCACCCAGAAGGTCAAGTCCACCATTAGTGGAAGGGCCCAAAATTGTTCTAATATAGCTCCAATGAAAAATATGAGAGTCCCAAAGAAGATCCCCATTGCGGTTGTTTCAAGCGAGGTCCAATTCTTCATGATTTTTTTACCGAGGATGGAATACAGGCCCCAGGTGAACATAGCGCAAATAAGAATGAGATTCCCTACCAAATATTCAAATTGAAATGCAAGCAAGGCTTGAATACCCACTACAAAAACAATTCCAAGAAAGCTAAACAGATATCCCGTATATCTCCACTTAGGTATTAGGCGTTCTGATAGAAGAAGGAAGGCTAGTAGACTGACAGTTACCGGACTGATACCCGCGATAATTGATCCTTGAGCTGCTGTTGTGAACTGCATGCTAATGAGGAAGAGTATGCCATACCCAAAGATTCCAATCAGTCCCAGCACAAAGAAAAGCCCGAAATCACGGACCGTGTAAGTTTTCATTGAATGTCGTTGGGTAGCAAACATCAAGGGGAGGAAAATCAGGCTGGCTGTAAAGAAGCGAAAGAAACCCACGGTCATGGGCGGAGCTACAGTAACAACGATTTGAGCTGAGACCCAGCTAGCACCCCAGAAAATCATCGCTAGAATAAGCAGAATGTAGTACTTCATGATACTGAAATTCAATTGAGGGCGGCTCCTCGAAGTGAAGCCCCCTTCATCTTGTGGGCTAAAAATGAATGGATTCGACAACCTACTTGTTAAAAAGGGTAGTTTGATACGAGCTAAGTCTATGCCTTGGCTGCGAGATGACCGTACTCCGTTGCATCCATGGACGGCCGGGATGCTTCTCTAACGTAAAGGTGTCGGTGGTGTTTTGGCGCTGATGGTGGATGAGCACGTGAAACCGATGGCGCGCCGCTTGGCCGATTCGGAGGGGCGGCTTTGACTGGCGCGTGGGAGCATCGGCACTGGCTACAACGGCCACTTGATGGGTAAAAGCGAGTTGCTTGAGGTGGGCAGCAAGCTGGGCACGGCGGAAGATACGGGGGTCGGCGACGGAGTCCAGTGTTGCCGATGTGTTTATGTCACCTTCCTCTTCTTGGACGAGGTGTGTAAGCCCGTTGACGAACAGAATCGGGGCATCGAGTCCATGAATGGTATTGGGTGCTTCGTCGAGGAGTGATAGCAATTGGTCTGTGGTAAAGGCACGCGCGATGTGAAGTCGGTGTAGATGGGTAGTCGGGGCGGTTGCGAGGGATGCGGTTTGGAGCTGGGTGAGAATGTTGTCCGGACGAATTTTGTTGTTGGCATCGATGACGGCAACGTGTCGGTGGGGGCCGTAATGTAGGAGGGCGGTAGCAATGGATTGCTGTACCAGGCTAGTACAGTGGGAACTGCCAAAGATGAGGTAGCTGAGTCCAGCTTCAAAGCCCCCGTCGAGGAGCTCATCAAGGAGGGGTATGGCGGTGGGGCATTTGGATTCTTGGTGTTGTACCAATGAGAAGGCGGTCTGAAACATCTTGTTCATCATCCAAGGGATTAGTTACTAGTCCAGTGTCTGGGTGAAATCTTCTGTTGAATAGGTGACAAAAACCCTCAAAAACCCGCAAACCTACACACTCAGTGGTTGTGATTGGTTCCTATGGCGTATCGTGCAAGTGCCCGGTTTTATGATCTCTTTGCAAAAGGGAAAGAAGAAGAACTGGCCTTTTACCGACTGCTCGCTCAAGAAGCTGGGTCCCCCGCACTGGAATTGGGTGTCGGGACTGGTCTTTTTGCTTTTGCCTTAGCCGAGGATGGAATTACTGTGGTGGGATTGGAGCAGTCACGAGAAATGCTTCAAGAGGCTCGAAATAAATTACAAAAAGCGCCGGCAGATATCGCCCGTCGCCTTCTGTTCATGGCCGGTGATATAAGTGATTTTCAGCTTGATCAGAAATTTCGGATTATCTATGTTCCATCCGGAAGTTTCCAATATTTGGTGACCCGGAAGCAACAATTAGGCTGTTTGCGAAGTGTGAAAGCTCATCTTCACAAAGAGGGCTTCTTTGTCTTTGATGTGGGGGTCGGAGAATCTGACACGAGTGGCACTTGGCGACGCCTGGAAACAGCGGCACTACCTGAGGGTGGTGCAGTAACTCGGTCCATATCAACACGACTCCAATCTTCTAAGAAACTGATAGATACGGTTCTTCGGTTTGATATTCAGGATGAGGAAGGGCGAATCATAGACACTTTGTTTGATTGGTCTCAGCTCGCGGTCCTTTCCGTTGAAGATGTGAAATTCTTACTGGCTGAATCACACTTTCAGGTTGAAACACTTTATTCTTCCTTTTCACGCGAGCCTTGGAAACCTGAATCGCCACGCGCAATATTTGTTACAGAATCAATTTAGCCTCACGACTCATTATCAAATGAAAAGAATACTCGATGCTCACCGAGTATAATGAGCCTATGAGTTTTCGCTGCTAGAAGAATAGTAAGGCGATGACAATGAGTGCGAGACCAATAAAGAGCAGACCCTTTTCCATGAAATGACTGAGTGCTGTTTTGGGACCTTGATGAGCCCATTGGTACAAATACGTCCAACTGGCAAGGATCAAAAGTAGTCCCACAATAGCCATGATATTACCTATTAGTGATAGAACCATCATTTACACCTACTTGAGGGAGTTGGAGTATCTTCAACGCTTCTGGCTTAAAGCCTTATTCCTCTTGGATGAAAAGGGGTTTTGGTCGCTGAAGTTGGCTTTTATGAATGAAAAGGTACAGTAACTTTAGAATCGGAAAGATCTCCTCATTTCACCATAGGCATTGATGAGAAGGTTGGAGTATCATGTCTAAAGCATCGACGGCATTCAATGTGAATCGGGTTAAGCGGCAACTTGAAGTCTGGCTCGGTAAGGAGAATGTGTCCGCAGCTGAAGTGGATAAGATCTGTTATTCTCGAGATGCTTGGCCCCTTCGTCTAATCCGGCTTGGTCGACTAGTATTAGAATCTCAACCTGATCTGATTGTCTGGCCACAAAGCGTCGAGCAAATCCAGAACATCGTAAAGCTTGCTAATCAAGAGGGGATTCCTCTCATTCCTGTTTCTGGTGCTAGTGGGGTGGCTGGTGGAACTCTCGCAATAACCGGAGGGATTATAGTCGATCTGAAGAAGATGCGGCGAGTTCTTGAACTGGATGAAGCTTCGTTGACTGTCACTATTGAACCTGGCATTCTTGGTCAGGAACTGGAGGAATATTTACAGGCGCGAGGGTACACTTCAGGGCATTTTCCTTCTTCGATTTTTAGCTCAGCATATGGTGGTTTTGCTGCAGCTCGCTCGGCTGGGGTCTTGTCATCAAAATATGGAAAAATCGAAGATATGATTACCGGTCTTGAGGTGGTTCTCCCCAATGGAGAACTACTTAGGACGAAGGCGGTTCCTCGCTCAGCGATGGGTCCTGATCTCAAACAACTGTTTATTGGGTCCGAAGGCACATTTGGTATTATCACGGAACTGACCCTTCGAATTGCTCCTACTCCGGAAGCGACGCAATTTGCCTCTTACTTGTTTCCCGATTTGACCACAGGAATGAACGCCGTCAAATCAATTTTTCGTCACGATTTGAAGCCAGCTCTGATTCGCTTGTATGATGAAAATGAAACTCGGTTTATCCTTGGACGATTTAAATCGCCCCCTGAGGGGGCGTGTGTCCTCAACCTCATGTACAGTGCAACCAAGGCCCTTGTACGCCTTGAAAAACGCACCGTCGACACTATCTGTCAAGACGGTGGAAGTGAAGATTTGGGTCCAGGTCCTTCCAAACATTGGTGGGAGAATCGTTTCGATCTTTATTACCCATCGAGTCTGAATATGGGTCCAGGAATGATTTATGATGTATTAGATGTCGCTGCCAGTTATGCTAACCTCGAAAATATGTATTGGGCGATGCGGGAAGCGATTGAAGCAACAGGCGTGAATACTATGAGCCACTTCTCTCACTTTTACCCCGATGGGGGAAATATCTATGTCATCTTCATTGGTCAAGCTGGAACGGCTGAAGCAGTTGAAGTAAAGTATAATCAGGTGTGGCAAGTGGGGCTTGAGGCGGCGCATAAGGCAGGTGGCACCTTGAGTCATCAACATGGTGTTGGGCTCTTGAAAGCCCCTTGGATGCCTACTGAACATGGACCTGCCGGCTTTGCCCTCCTTCAGGCTATTAAATGGTATTTAGACCCTAATAACATCCTAAATCCAGGTAAATTGGGCTTTTCCAAAGAATCTTCGAAAACTGCCAAAGGAGGGACCAAATAATGACCTCATCCAAACCAACGAATTTTCCCTTCTCGCTTGATGATTTTTCTAAAATTAGCCGCCTTTGCAGTCTTTGTAGTCGCATGTGCCGACACTCATGTCCTACTCATCTAGCAACAGGTTCAGATGCATGCAGTCCAGTTGGTCGCGCCTTAATCATCGAACTATACCGTGGTCAGAAAAGCGCTTTAACCGAAGCCGCGGTCGACCGACTCTACCAATGTAATCTTTGTGGTGCTTGCAAAGCCTGGTGTAAACCACGTCATGAACTTCCCCTTATCATCGAACTTGCCCGTGAACATGTAGTCAAAGAACATCGTGCTCCTCACGGAACCTTAGAGCTTGATCAAAGCGTGACTGCTCATTCTAACGTGTATGGAGAACCTCATAATACACGGTTTGCTCTCCTCAAAGATGCTCTCAAGGAAGCAGCCACAAATGCTAAAATCGCTTACTTTGTTGGATGCACAACAGCATATCGTCACCCTGAAATCGCGTTAGCTACCCATCAAGTCCTTAGAGCTCTAAACCTCGATTATGCTTTCTTGTCTGGTTCAGAAAGTGAGGTCTGCTGTGGATCCCCCTTAATCAGGGCAGGATTCATCAGGACCGCAAAATCGTTGGCTCAACAGAACGTGGAAGCGATTGTGCAATCAAATGCCCGAACGATAATTACGACCTGTCCTGGATGCGCTCGGGCCCTTCGAGAGGATTATCCTCGATTGGGCGTGTCACTACCAAAGAAAGTTCGAGTATTTCATATTTCTGAGTTTCTTGTCCGTTACAAGAACAAATTGGTGCCTTTACTCTCTAAATTCCACACAAAAAAGCAAAGGTTACTAACCTATCACGATCCTTGTCATCTGGGTCGAGAACTAGGCATATACGAGCAACCTCGGCGATTACTTCATTTTATTCCAAGCACCCAATTGAAGGAATTTCCACACACTCGAGATAAGGCTGATTGTTGTGGGGGTGGTGGGGCTTTAGTCAAAACCTTCCCCTTACTCGCCAAAGAAATTACTCAACAGCGGCTAGAGGATACGGCTGCTCTGGCAGTTGATATGCTTGTATCAGCATGTCCGAATTGTAAACTTCATTTCACTGATGTCCACTCAAAGAATGCGAGTGGAGGATTTGAAATCCTTGATTTGATGGAATTACTTTCTAGCGCTCTTAAAGCCCCAGTGAAGGGAAGAGGAACAAGAGTGATAAGATGACAAAGGCAACGAGGGCTGCTCCGTTTCCAATGAGCCACCCTTTTTCGTATTTCTTGGGAACATAGGTGATGTTTCCTGGTGGAGCTTTCATTCCCTTTTCGATATACACAAAGGCCTCTAATGGATTCTTCATGAAGCGATTAAGCACAGAACGAGTACTGGGGGCAAGGTCTAGGAAGAAATGACACGCGCAACCGAGTAAGAACATCGCAATGAAATATCGATCAATAGAGGTCCACAATCCCAGGAAATACACTGGGAGAAAGAAGAGTGTAACAATGACTAGCGGTGCAAGTACACTATGAGTGATAATAGAGCGATGACCAAGCAAGGGTTTCCATTGAATATCAAAATCAGGGAATATTCCACCAATCCAGGCAATTAAGAAAAACCAGAAGCTAAACGCCGCTGGCAAAAGCCATGGGAAGAAGAATTGGAACATAATCCATCCTATGATGAAGATGATTGTGGTGAAGAAGACATGATCCCAACCATTCATAAGATTACACCGCCTTCCCTCGGAAATGAACTTCCCTAAAAATGTTCAATTTCTGCTGGAAGGGTTTTCGATTCTGTATTATTTATTCTCTGAGTTCAACAATTCCGAGATAACTCCAGCTGCACTAAAATACATACCATTAAACGCTTCGGCGTATTGATACCCGGCTTCCTTACCAATTTTTTGAGCAGAGAGTGTTATCCACACTCGGTAGATATCCTTCCAGTCCATGGACTCAAGGATGGGAACTGAGAGCCCTGCTAAAAGAACACGTTGCTTCGTTTCTTCAAGAAGCATCTGCATTTGACTTTCATACTGAAATAGCGCTTGGATTTTTGTCTCGACTGTCCCACCTATATCCACGAAGGTATTGGGAGTTGGACTATTCCAACCAAAATATTTGGTCACAATATGGGGATTTAATCCCTTCTTCAACTGCTCTGGAAAATAGAGGTGAAGATGGCTTGTATAACAAGCTTCGTAAATTGTGCGACCAGTTGCCTGATGGTCAGGATGGGGATCATAAGGGTCGTGGGGATCAAAGCTTAACACGATATCAGGACACACTTGACGAATCACTTCGGTGTAGGAACGGCGGAGTTCAAGATGGGCGACTACTTCTCCATCTGGAATGCCTAAATACAGGACCTCTTTTACACCTAACACATTAGCCGCGCGTTTTGATTCCTCTTTTTCAATTTCAATCATTGCTTCTTGGGTCATTGTGGGATCCAGAGTTCCTTTTTCACCATAAGTTGTGCACAGGTTTACAATTCTATGTCCCATCTTTGCAAGCTTAGCGATGGTTCCTCCAGCAAAAAGAGTTGCATCATCAGGATGGGCTTCAACGACCAAGATTGTCAGTTCCTCTTTAGTATCCCACAATTCATCTGGCATGGTTATCCCATGGGATAGATTCTATTCTGATTCAAAGGATTTTCCATTTCGGGCTCTTCGTGATTTTATTATCAACGGGATGACTGCTGATGTGCCAACAATTCTTGATTCTTCCTATTTATGGAAGACAAGGTTGGGGCGAAAGAATGCTAAAAAGCGTTTCGACCGTTCTGGGTTCTCTTCGAAGTAGACTTAAAATGCTCACCCTCCTCTTGTAGATAGACATGTCTCTTCTCTTCGTGAGGTATGAAATATGCCAGATCAAAATCAGTTTGTTGAGCCAAAAACTGTGCAAATTGGAGATATCATTCTCGGTGGTGGTAGGGGTGAATACCCTACCACGCTCATGCTTTCAATATTTCATAGGGGCGACAAGCTAGTAACTGATCCAATTCAGGGCTCATTTGACCAGAAACGGGCAAAACGATACTTGACTCGGGCTGTAAAACTTACTGAAATAACCGGAACTCCATTAATTCTTGATGTCCTAGCGGAGACGCCGGATGCGATGAGAAATTACCTCACCTTTCTTGCTGACCATGCTCCATCAATCCCTTTTCTTATTGACAGTAGCTCACAAGATGCACGATTAGCTGGTGTGATCACTGCAAAGGACACAGATCGTGTAAACCTGGCAATTTATGACGCTATAAGCCATCATACATCTCCGGAAGAACTGAATACCCTAAAGAAGGCAGGGATTAAAGCGGCAATAATCCTAGCCCATAATCCCCTTGATATCCGCCCCCAGGGTCGGCTCGAAGCACTTCAAGGTACACCGGAAACTGAGGGACTCCTCGATAAAGCCAAAGAAGCAAAGATTTCGAAAATCCTCGTCGATACGGTTGCTTTGGATCTTGCCGGTTTGAGTATCGCGGCCGCGGCTATGCGCTTTGTCAAGAACAAGTTGGGATATCCGGTAGGTGCGGGTTCCGCGAATAGTGTTGCTCTATGGCGTCACGCATCTCAAATCTCACCAGCCGCAAAGCGGTATCTAGCCCCATCACTATGCTCATATTTGCAATGCCATGGGGCAGATTTTATCCTTGCAGGACCTCTTCGTCGAGCTCCACGCTTCTTTTCCACGGTATCAGTCACAGATGCGCTCATTGCTTATACATCTGTTAATGGAGCCTATCCAGCCCCCACACCCAAAACCCGAAATCACCCACGTTACAAAGTTCTTTGATGAAAAATGAGCCGAGTTACTCGGAAAAATCTACTAACCTTTTCTGTTGACTCTTTTCATCGCCTGGATGTTCTACTTGGGAGCTGTCCGGTTCTTTGTATTCAGATATCAACACATGCCGTTCTCTAACTAGTCTAGGGCGATGACAGCACATATGGATGCCTGATGGTAACACGAGTTTAGATGTAAGCTTACCATGAACACGAATATGCTCGCCACAATTTTTACACCGATAAATTGTGTAATACTTAAACCGCGTCATTATCATCCAGGCTTACTACTAGGGTAGATTACCCCACTGTGAAGGGTTTCGTCATCTTAAAATGTTAGGATTCCTCGACTGACATTCTATTTTCATGTAAACAAAAACCAACCAATACAATTTTGAAGTAGCACACAAACGAACGCAAAACACTCAGAAGGGCAATTACAATGGAACAAGACTTAGGCGATGGGTTCATCATGCGTCCCGCAACTCGTGCAGACCAGGAGGCAATCACAGCCACTGTCAAAACGGTCTTCGGGAATGAAGTTAGCCCAATGGTTGATCGACTTTTCAATTACCATCCAGATTTTCCTGTGTCCGACCATTTTCTAGTCATGGATACTAACAAAGCCAGAGTGGCATCCTACTTTTGTCTATCGCGTACTAAATGTGTACTCAATGGCACAGAATTTCCTGTGGGACATATGGAAATTGTTGCAACTCTCCCTGAATACCGCCATCGAGGGCTCATCCGACGACTCAACACAATTTTTGAAAAACGCGTTGAGGAATATAAACTTCCACTCCTTGTCATCATAGGAATTCCCTATTTCTACCGGAGTTTAGGCTATGTCTATGGTATCCCGTGGGGTGGAACACTTGTAATTCCGCTAGAGTTGATTCCGAAACTGAAAAAAGGTGAACAAGAACCAGTTCACTTCAAGGAGATAAGCCACGATACCTTCGATGAATATCTTCGGGGTCGTGATGTACGCAATTCATATCTCGACTTTTATAGGAAAATCTCTTCGATTGATTACTCCTATCTTACACATGGGCGCTTAGGCGAGGATTCGGTTTACCGATTCTATGTGGTCAAACAAAGTGATGTCCTTGTAGGATCTTTTATGCTCACGGTTGGCTGGGGGTTTGTAGAAATCCATGAGTTATGGCTTGATAATCTAGCCCACATTCTCCCATTATTGCGCTTCCTGAAGGCGTTAGCCAGACGTCGAAGGCTACCTCTCCGGATCTACCGCCCTTCTCGACCAGCATTGAAATCAGCCCTTGAAGGAATTAGCCGGTCAAAATTCGAAAGACCATATGCGTGGTATATTCGAATCCCGTCAATCAAACGGTTCTTAGAAACCATCGCTCCGGTTCTGGAACATCGCCTCTCTCAGTCAGATTTTGCTCAATTGTCCGCCTCACTTTGTCTGAGTTGGTATCGGGCAGCAATAGAGCTCATCTTCAAAGATGGCAACGTACATGAAATCAATGAAATCAATCGTCAAGATCTCAAAGAAGCAGATGTTGCAGTTCCCTTTCCAGCTATCTATCAACTTCTGATGGGGTACAAGACCATTGATGATCTCCACCAGATTTATCCTGACGCTGGTGGACGAGTATTGAAGCTGCCAATCGTTCGAGCCCTATTTCCCAAAATTCGAGCAGAGCTTACTCCAGATTTCTGATTCAAACAAAAGACTAGACAAGGGGTTCTTCAGTGATTTTGGGTTTCTCAACTGTTGGAGCTTGCACTCCTTTCAATATCATTTTAGCAACCTCTAAAGCCCCCTCCTTAAACAATGGAGTGTTATTATTGCCGCATTGGTAAGAGTAGGTGCAAGCAGGGCATCCTTCAACGGCTTCACAAGGACATTCATTCAGAATTACCGACACACGTCGTAAAGCCTCTTCCAGTCGGTCATAGAGTAGTTTTGCCAGCCCACTTCCTCCTGGACTTCCGTCATAAATGAAGATGAGCCCCGATGATCCCATTGAAACACCACCGATGGCATTCCGTCCACCCCCCGTAAGCATGTCACTACTCTCAATCAGAGTATGTTCAAAGGCATGAAATCCGCCCACAATAAGTTCCTCTTCTGGGATTTCGTTCTCATTGTCAATTGGTTTCTTTGAAACCTGAATTTGTTTAGCTGTTTTCTTAACAGCTGTAATGGGGTAAGGCGCAGTGAAAAAGAAACCTTTCGTTGGATATGTGAATTCTAATGGCTGGTCGAGATCCTTGGTTTTCGAAATCCTGTCTGTGTAGATGTCTTTGATTACATAGCCCGTGATGACTTCCGTCATCCGCAAGTCCGCATAATGTACCGTCATTCCGTAGGCCTGCCGTGTGTCTAAGACATGGATAATTTCGGGGTTGACGTGACGAATTGGCTGAGTCATCTCACGATGGCCACGTGGAAGTTTCCTCACAACCGCTCTTCCAACGCCATGGCGATATTCGAATTCCACGGATTCATAGGTAGTGCCCGCATGTAAATAGTAAGCCCCAGGATGAAGTTCACCCATCGCAATTGGCATCTGGCGTTCACCAATAATCTTACCTTCATGGATGATATGTACACTATCCCCAATCCCACGAATAGAGTACCGCGCTAAAATGCGCCGAGCCTGGATGATATCGGGTCTTAGCTTGGTCTTCGACTCTGTTAAAAGTCCCTCTTTACGCAACTGTTGTAATATGGTTTGAAATTCGGTGAATTCCTCCGAATCGATCGGCATATCAAGAGCTGCGGCTATTATTTGGTGGTAGGCCACCACTTCATTATGGGGTTCAACGTATGCAGGATCTATATCCATGAAATAGTCCTCAGGGTGCTCACAATAATAGGTGCTAATAGCGTCGTTTTGACGAAGCGCTAAAACTGCAACACTTTCTTGCCCTTTTCTTCCTGCCCGACCAATCCGCTGTGTCAATCGCGTTATTCCCACCAACATTGACACAACACCCTCTAGGTCACCAATGTCAATTCCCAACTCCAGGGTGGGAGTCGAAACTAGTAAATCGAGTTCCCCGCGACGAAAATCATCCTCAACTTGGCGACGATATGTCAGGGGGAGACCCGCACGATGGACTGCACTTTTCATTTGTGTACGGCGTGAAATCAGATTGATGACTTCGGCATTCTTGTGAGTATTCGCAAAAACAAGGGTCTTTAGATCATGACGAACTAACTCGCGAGCTACCCCTGCAATCATCGTGCTTTGGCTTACTCGTTCCGGGTAAAGCATCAGAAAATGGATAATCCCCTTTTTCCCAGTTTCACAATGGATACTCACCACTGAACGATCAAATAACAGCTCTGCAAATTCTTGCGCATTCGCAACAGTGGCCGATGCTCCAATAAGTTGCAGGGGGGGACATATCCGTTGGAGTCGTCGGAGAAGGAAATGCACATTTGACCCAAACGCACCTACATATACATGCAGCTCGTCTAATACGACATGTTTTGCTGTGCGAACAAGGCGACGAATAGGGTCGCGTGGACGAACTAAATGTAGGTGAAGCATATCCGGGTTAGTAATCAGGATATCGGGTGGCTGTTTGAAAATAGCTGCTCGTTCCGATTTGGGCGTATCTCCATCGAGCACTGCAACATCTAGTCCAACACTTGATGCGAGGATTGCCAGTTTTCCGGCTTGATCACGTGCAAGAGCTTTTGTGGGGTAAATGAAAATGGCTTGGACGGCGCGTTGTTCAGCAGGTCGTAGGGGTCCCCATCCTATTCGCCTTTCTAGGATTTGCTGAATCACAGGCAGCGCAAAGGCTTCGGTTTTTCCGGTCGCTGTTGGGGCAGAAACAACTACATCTTGGCCATCAAGGATGTATTGGATGGCTTTTTCTTGAAATGCAAAGAGCTGGGTAACACCTTGATGTTTTAGAGTTGCTTTTAATTGGTCTTCGATTGGTGCCCCATCGATCGAGCAACCTGGTTCAGGTGCAGTCTCGGGGAACTGTCGGTATTTGACTAATCGGTAGGCCGAATCCCTGAGAATCCGTTGTACTACTTCCGGTAATTTATCGAACGCAGTCACACCGGCTGCACGACGCTGTTTTTCCCATTCCTCTTTGGATTTCAGTCGTGTATTGACCTTCTGTTTAGGGCGAGGCTTATCGGGCTTACTTTTTACTCTAGCCTCTTGAGCTGGCTCCCCGGCTTCCATGATGTCCACAAAGCGTAGATAGGCTGCAACAGGATCTCCAATTTCTCCCGGCGTGGTTTGATGGCTTGCTCCACATTCTCTACAGATCACCTTGAAATGGTTACCAGTGCGTCGTACTTCTACAAAACCAGAGCAGCGTGGACATATCCTGTATGACATCGTTCGCTCCCACCAGCGGATTCCATTACTTGGGATTTAAAGCCTTTAGGAGAGCCCATGATAACTGTGAAGTAAGAACCAATGGTTTTAGCTAAAAATCTATTTTTTGATGATGGGGATGTGTGATACACCTATTATCACCTGACAATCTTAATAATTGTGAAATTCTAAAGGAACATTAGGGTGATTGGGATTCCAAAGGAAAAGGAAACTAAACCCAGACTAACGACAAGGCAAAAACACCGAGAAACTTGCATCCTAATACTACTCCTAGTATTTTCGTTGTTTTCGTATATCTACTTCTTTTAAGTCCGGTTTACGCACTAGTCTGGGGCTTTTTCTGCATCCTATTTGTCGTGTTTATGGCACTTCCCCGGGACCAAGTCCCCAAGGATTTAGAAAGAATCAGACGTGATTTAGATCGTCGAACGTATTTTATGGCAGGCAGCCATGGAAAAGGCTTAATTCATTTCGAAAATGGCGGATCTACTCCCGCGAAAAAAACCGATGAAGATTACTAACTTCAATAATCTGATTCTATTTTTCCTTGAAAATCAGATTATTACCCTCTTCTTCCAGTTTGATAATGGAGTTGAATTGGATAACAACGAATTCCAAGAAGAAGCCGCTAACTTCATGGAAAAGAACTTAGCTAGCTGTCATCTGGGTAATTCTCCTTCTTTTCCGTGTTGCTGTTTTGTCTTTGTTTATCACCCTATGCTTGCTGTCGTTTTAATCGAGTTGGGTGAATTATTTGGGCTGGCCGTCGTCTATTTAGCACTATCCCGGGAACCACTTCACAAGGATGTGGAATAGCTAAAACTTGA
>JBHLPI010000138.1:0-4583 GCA_048939595.1 Promethearchaeota archaeon
TGCCTACATTGATAAGCTCGGCTACAAGAAGTAAAGACCACAATGGTCTAGACCCACATAGTGTATTATATAGAAACTATATAAAATCCCTTGTTACCATTTCAACCGTCGTAATGCTTTGTTTTCACAAGGCTTATGGCAATTTCGGTCGTGGGGTGTTATACTGCAACTTTGCGAGTTAAAGGTGTTATAGAGAAACCATATATTCATTGTTCGCAAGAGTTGATAACAAATGAATGAATTCGACCAGACAATTAGTGACGTTGAAGAAAAGTATTCTAAGTTGCTTGCTTCGCCCAAACACCGGATGGATAATTTGCCAAGAGATATGCCTTTGGCAGGAATATACCTTTTATCCGAACATGGCAAAGCCTTGTATGTAGGCCGGACAAACAACCTACGGAATAGACTGCAATATCACACACGGAATAAGCATAATCAGGCAACATTCGCATTTCTCCTCGCCCGCGAAAAAACTGGTAAGACAAAAGCCTCCTATCAGAAGGTCGGGTCACGGGAGGACTTATTGAATCAACCAGATTTTAGATTTGCGTTCGATGAAGCGAGGCAACGTATCAAAGAAATGGATGTGCAGTTTGTCGAAGAGGCCGATCCTATCAGACAGGCTTTGCTCGAAATTTGTACAGCAATGAAGGTAAGAGCACGGTATAATGACTTTAACAATCATTAGATAACCGGCGAACATGGCGCTGCACCTGATCCCAAGGGCCTTGCGGCCCTCGGCCCAGGTGAGCTTTTCGTTAATCTGTTTGATGTAAGATGAATTCATTTTTACCAATTCTTGATGGTGGGATTCCGAAGACTCAGGATTTAAAAGATGCCATTTCCAGAGTAATGATTGGCAGGACATATGTCCATTGTGCTCAGGGTCATGGGCGTACAGGTTTATTTACAATTGCACTTTTATTTGCAAGAGGACAGATCCAGTCTGTTGAAGATGGCTTGGAACTATTAAAAAAAGTGAGGCCAGGTGTTAGACTAAATTCTACACAGCAGCAATATATTCAGGAATACATTGCCGAACGCAGTTGAGGGTTTTTAAACGCCCCAAGTATAAACAAACCTTTCGGCGGCGTGGAGGCACGACAAATGAGCAACAAGAAACTGGAAGAGCTAGTGGTGCGATTTAACGCCGCGCAAGATAAGGCGTGGTGGTGGGACATGACCGGGCTGGTGGGGGAGAGCGACCAGCAGCTTGCTGTGATTGGTCCCCGCTCAGACGCAACGGCCGATGATTTGCGAAGTCTGGGCAAGTTGATTGAGCGATGGAAGTTAACTTTTCCCCAGGCTCGCCACATCTGGGGATTGTCCGACCTCTTAGAAGGACGATTCCCGCGAACTCCCCCGATCTATTTAACTGTTCCATACCCATTGGAGCATTTTGAGGAAAGTTACGAGCCTGTGGCCTTAGTATATGTAGCCGAGGAAACAGATATAGAAACGGCTATGAAGAACCTGTCCGAGTGGTTGAGTGACTTCCAGAGTAAGCTGGCTTGGTTAGAGCACCCTGATAAATACAGCTATCAACAGCGTTAGGGCAACTAGCCCCAGACCATACACTTCAACTGAAGGAGAATATAAACAGCTTTTACAATTAGCTGAACAGTTAGATGTTGCTGCTCAGAATAACACCACGCATCTTATTTAGCCATTATACGCATAAAGAAGGGAGGTTATCCACATAATGAATAGAAATAGCGGAAAACAGTCTACTAAAAAATCTATTGGGAAAAATATAATCGCCTTATTAATATTTGTTGCGATTCTTTTTTTTGCGTACCGATCTTGCACAAGTGGTTATGATAAATATGTCTTTTACGTTCATGTAAACGACGAGGCTATATTTGAAACCCGGTTGGATCCTTCCGATGTTCGCATCATTGACCGAGGTCGCCAATTAAAAGATGAAATAATTATGATTGACAAGAAGATTGATAGTGGAGATGGGGCATATGCGGGGAAATTACGATGGTATATTTGCAGTGGGATAGATTGCGATGAGGGTTGGGAAAATAGCTTTTTGCCATGAAGTAGGATGATTTAAGTACAACTGGCAACTGCCCCTAACAATAAAAAGTGACCCGAATTTATCTGATTAATCTATTTCATATGCGATTTATAGGGAGATGGCGATATGAAACGACGAGTCCTTACAGCAATACGATCTCTGTTTGATTCAGCCATACATTCTATATTGACGCACTCAATAGAATGGTTTCGAACCGACAGTGACCTGATTCTTGGTTTCTGTGGAAAGAAGGGTTCATGGGGCGTCTATCGTTACTGGTTGAACGAAAGTGACACCTGGGAATTTTGTCACGCGGGAACCAAGGAATGGGATCGATACCATCAGAAGGTATACTGGAAAGGTGATGCTGACCCCATCAAATTCAACGAATTGAAAGGCAAAGTGCCTCCTATTCCACGTAAGCTTCCTCCTAGAGCGATTCGCGACATTGTTGATATACCGGAAAAAGAAGCACCCTACACGTCTGCAACAAATGAGCTCCTCGAAAAAATCAACGTCAGCCCCGTTAGAAGGTTACCCGTTTACGTGGTACTGATGGAAGACCGGTATGAGACGGTCTTAGGAGACGGCTGCTTCAGACATTTCGAATCGGCATTTTTTGATGAGTCGTCAGCTCAATCACACATAGAGAACGACTTCGAGCCACATGAGTTCATCGAGTTCCATATCCGGAAGGTCCACTTGATAGCAAAAGAAAATAGTGTCATACTCGATACGAAGGGCGCAAAGATATCGCCCTTCGATCACTTCAGGCTGCAACAAATCTGTGAGGACCTAGCTGTAAAAATAGTATGACGGAATAGGAGAATAGTTCTCGAACTCCTAAATCAAGGAAACGGTATTCGAATCTATAGCCCATATCGTTGTGTAATCATGATAGTCGTTCTGTTTAGCCTTCCTACCTATGCATGTGGAGTGGGATATTCGGCCAAGGGGCCCGTGATCGATGCGGAGACTGCTTGTAGCACCATTTACGAGGGGGAGGTAACAATGGAAGAAATCCAGGAGGCCAAGCTGGCCGTGGTTCAGTTTCTCCGTTACGTCGGGATAGATCTCACTGAAAACTTTCTGGAGACACTACCTGACCCGATCCTAAAGCATGATGAAGTGAAAGGAGCCTTTTGGGAGTTTCGAATCCAATATGGCCGCTTCAAGGTGACTCGCCAAAATCCTAGGGTGATAGACTTTGGCCGGCGCGATTCAATTCCGGGCGAGAATATCCGGCCACCAAAACCTGAGGGATATACTGAGGATGAAGCTTTAGAAGCGGCAAAAGCCCTAGTACGTGATATGATTCCTAATTTCGATGACCGCAACTTCGTGTTGGAGACTTCTCATGAAATAGAAAGTTACACCTTCTGGTGGCATGAGCGTCCGGGAGGATCAGTTATTAGTGTGCCCCCAAATAACGTTATGGTTTTAATGGGCCGCAAACAATTACGTTTGGAGCTATACGGTGCCTTTGACTATCACCACTGGCGGACCACGCCTCCAAAGATCAATGAAAAACAAGCAAAGGATATAGCCGAGAAGGTGTGGCAGGGCAAAGGCACAGCCCGTAATGCAATGCTTTGGGAACGAGTTCGCAAAGGAGGTAAAGAGGTCCGGACTGTTTGGACAGTTGGAGTTTTCCTGCCTAACCCTGAGGGTGGAGCGTTGGAAGATGTCGTAATCGATGCTGACACGGGTGAGGTCCTCGAAGGGCAACCATAAACTCTATATACATAATTTTGCCGGTTATATAGGCTATCCATTGATATATGAATAGTTTGGAATGAACATACACTTATGATTACGGGACTTATAATAACTGGAGTTTTCATGGCTTTAATTCTGTATCTCGGATTCCGCGATCTGTGGCCGAGGGTGTAGAAATAGATTCAAAAAGGTTTTATACTTATTTATTGGTTACGTCATACAAAATGCGCCGAGGATTACTGCTAATTATTATATGAGAAAATATATTTTCATCATCGTAATTGCTTTTATAGCTGTTTGTACCAATATAACTGAAGGCATCCAAATAGAGGATTTTGTGGAAGCTGCCAGAAGCCAAATAGGAAAGACACTCCGTTATGATCCTAGCTACCAGGTAATTGGCTATCCCAATGGGGATGTCCCCATTGATAGAGGTGTTTGCACTGACGTAATAATTCGGGCATTGAGGGTTGCCTATAATTATGACCTCCAAGAATTTGTACATGAAGATATGAAAAAGAATTTTTCTACATATCCTCAAATATGGGGTTTGAAACATCCAGATAAAAACATTGACCACCGGCGTGTGCCTAATCTCCAAACGTATTTTGAAAGAAACAGTTGGTCATTACCGTTGTCCAATCAGCTCTCAGAATTCAAACCCGGTGATATAGTTACTTGTATAGTTCCGCCAAACCTGCCACATATCATGATCATAAGTGATACGCAGAACAAGAACAATATTCCCCTTGTTATTCACAATATTGGCAATGGCACACAAGAGGAAGATCTATTATTTGAGTATAAGTTAACTGGACACTACAGAATTAAAGAG
>JBHLPI010000050.1:0-7550 GCA_048939595.1 Promethearchaeota archaeon
AAGGCTAGGAACCAGATTGTGAATTGGATGCGCATTTGGGTGCGCGTGCCACAGGTCAAGGGTTTGCTGGTTGCGGAGAAGTAGATGAACTTGATAGTATAGGTGAGGCCAGCGGCGATTGCCATTAACCCAAAGATGACATGAAGGATTGTCACAATAGAACTAGGGAGGGTGGGAAAGAGAATAATCACTGGCCAGTGAGCGAAGAGGGAGGGGAACATGATGAGAAGGACGGTAGTTATCATGCTGAGAGTAGCAATGCCCATGATGATGCCATGGTATTTCCAAGTACGCCGTTGAAGATACCCAACAATGAGAAGAAGGACGAGAATGACTTGGATGATGAGATTGATATCGAATATCAATTCTGCAGATGTCCCGAAAAGGACCATTTCGATCACCGAGCAGCTATATGTGGTTTCTTGTGGTTAAGTCTATGCGTTTCCTAGCGTTGGTTCGTTAATAGGGATTCATTTGTCATGTGGTTAATGCCTTCAAGCTAGTCCAGACGCTTTTCGTAGAAGTAACTCTCTTTATGTGTTACAGCGATCGGGTATCCAGAGGATTCATAGAGTGCTCGTGCCGCGTGATTTGGTTCAAGGACATGCAACGCAATAATGGTAAGACGGTCCTGAGCTGTCCATTCTTCAGTGGCTTTAAGCAGCAATTTCGCGAGCCCTTTGCGTCGAAACTCCGGTATGACATAGAGATTTTAGATCCAAGTTAGCGGTGGGGTAAATCGTCAGAAAGGTTCTCGGTGAAAGAGCCAGATGAGCCCAGCAGGCGGTCCTTTTTGGGTTTCTCCGATGAGGATCATATGGTGGAGATCGGACATGTCGAGGGGGTCGTTGGAATCGAATTCTTGGTATTTTTGTTGGATTTCTTCCACGGTGAGTGAAGCAGCGTTAGGCAGGGTGGTTTTGAAGGATTCGAGCTGACAGTAATCGAAGAAGGCTTGATCGGAGGTTCGATTCCATGGACGTATATGAAAGCTCAAAAGATATTCCTAGGTCTGAGGTTTTATAGAGGGTGCGTGGACCTTATCCATTAATAATTCAACTGTTAAGGGCCTCCGGTGAACGAATGATCGATATTTGGCTAGTCATTGGGTACAGTCTCATCATCATTCTCCTATGCATTATTGTCGTTGGTACCTCGGCGGTGTGGCCCTCACTTATTGGAGCGCCCTATGTCCCAACATCAAAAGGAACCGCACAAAAAATGTTGGAATTAGCCCAAGTCGATTCAAACGATACCGTCGCGGATTTAGGCTCTGGTGATGGCCGCATCATCATGATGGCAGCTGAACGATTTGGTGCGAGGGCCTTTGGGATTGAAGCGGACCCCCTCCGAGTATTGTGGTCACGAATTGCGATTCGCCGTCGAGGTTTGAGTAATAAGGTTGAGGTAATTTGGGGCAACTTCTTTCACAAGAGTCTCGCGGATGCGACAGTAGTAACGGTGTACCAAGGACAGGAAATTAACAACCGGTTAAAAGATAAGTTCATACTTGAACTAAAGCCCGGAACCCGTGTGGTTTCCTATAGTTTTCCCTTTAATGATTGGACGCCGGTTGCGACAATGGAAAATCCACGTCTCTGGATGTACGTCGTTTGATGACCCTATAGTAAATGCCGAATCATTTTATGAGAGCGTTGGGGGTATACTTAACACTGTTAACTCAGTTCGCTGTGATAAAAATGCCAACAATTTTGTATGTGCAGACAAGCGACGGTCCGGAAAGACAGTATTCACCTCTCGTACTGGCCCAAACGGCCAAAGCAATGGACGTAGATGCAATTGTCTACTACCTCGGTCAGGGTCTACGGATCCTGAAGCCAGGAGCTGCCGAAAAAATCAAGATGGGTACATTTCCCAGTGTGGCCGATATGATTAAGGAAACCATCAAGCAAGGAATTCCTGTAATGGTGTGTGAAGCCTCCAAACAGATGCTCGGCTGGGAAAAGGTTGACCTCATCGAGGGCTGTAAGATTGTAGGTGCCGCAACACTAAATGATCTCGCGTTGGATGCAGACGCAACTATGTGGTTCTAGCCGAGAGTACACAAAGAAGCTCTCGCCCCGAAACATTGGTGCCCATGCGGGCAGTAAGACACGTGTGTGTGATTCCCAGAGAGATATAGCAAACTCGTATAGGTTCATGCCCAAACCTATGAGGATAGCCAGATTTGTCAATATCAGTTTGGACATAAAGGAGTTTCCTGATTCTTCTTGACTTGATTTCCTTCCTCAATTTGTTTTAGATTTAATTCTTTGATGTGTAGCTTAATTGAGCATCCCAAATATGGATATTAGAAAAGAGAATTGATTCCAAGTCTTTTTATTCTGGAACTTTTAATATATTCAAGAGGAGGCATCAGATGAGGGAAACCCAAAGTGCCAATGCTCTAAATCTGTGGGTATCAAGTACAAACAAACCATATCGCGTTCTAGTAATATTCTGGATTGTAATGGGATGCTTATTCATAGTTCTTGGAATCCAATCTGTTTTCACTTTCCATTACGTCCCAATATTTCCACTTTTAGATTTAATGTACCTTCTTTTTACGACCGGGTTTGGAATATTTTTCATCATCGGTGCAGTGTTTCTTGTTTACGATTCCAAATCCATTCATAACGACCCTTTTCCAGAAGCTAGCTCATGTGAACATTATCCAGACCAACTTGCTTATGATTGGTGCGCCATTTGTGGAACGCTTGCCTGTCCACAAGAGCTCGTTCGTATACAACAGAAAGTTTGGGGTATTTCTCCTGGTATGTTCGGATATGATGGAGTGGCCTGCCAAAACTGCGCACAGCGTCGGGTTAAACGATTTGTCATGTTTTTCACAAGTCTCCTCGTTCTGGGTTTCTTGCTCTTGATTCCTATCAGTATAAGATTGATAATGCTCGGACCAGTTCCCATCGCACTTGGTTTCACATTAGAAGTCATTTACCTAGGACTAGTTTGTCTCGTCGGATGGCTTTTGTGGAAGCTATGGCAAATTGTCACCACCCCATTAGCTCAACAGCCTGAACTGATGATTCCCCTTAAAACCCGCCTCGCAATAAGGGAAACTGTTGAAGTCTAAGCACAAGATATTTGGCCTAAGGCTGTGTGAGAAGTTAACTGAGAAAAAAACCGTGGAAATAGAAGAGAAAAGGCAAAGGCTATTCCTTTACAACCTTTGCGGCTTTGGGGCGCCCATTGCCTTCTTTGAGTTCGAACGCCACACTATCACCCGTGGTTAGGGTTACACGACCTTCAACGTCATCACCGTGAACAAAGACATCAGAGTCTCCGTTTTCGCGTTCGATGAAGCCATAGTTGCGTTCGGTGTCAAACCATTTGATTTTTCCATGTTCCATCGATATCACCTAGATTCAGATTCATGGTGCAAAGTAGCATATACGCTTGAGCGCTAATTTTCGAAAAAACTCGGAAACTAGAGTCAGGTGCTACTGTGAGCAGGACGTGTAGAAGGCTTATAGTCCTTTCTGTTGTGTATCAAAAACCGTTTTCACAATTTATTGACCAAGGGACGTAGTTTTGTGAATTGCGGATCAGTCTGAATGATGTCGAGTAATTCCCCGGAGAGGGCGTGGTTGAGGGCTTTTTGGAATTGGACGGTTGCTTCTTTGGTTTTCCCTAGTTCGATGAGGCTTAATGCGTAGTTGAGGTAAACGGTGGGTGCTGCCTCGTCGAGTTTAGTCGCCTTGGCATAGCATTTTTCGGCGTCTTCCCATCGTCCGAGTAAAATGTAGAGATAACCAAGGTTGTTCCAGTGGCGAGGATTATCGGGTTCAAGTTTAGCAATCCGTTGGGCGGTTTGGAGACCATTTTGGGGTTGTTGGTATTGCTGATAAATAGCGGTCAGAAAGGTGAGTAACTCGAGATTGTTTTTATCTTTCTCGAGGAGCTTCAAGATTTGCTGCTTCGCTCGTTCGGGGTTCCCACCAGCAAGCGCTGCGATTGACCGCTGGAAAAGGTCATTTTCGGCTCCCACGCCATCACCTAACCCTTAATTTACACTGGTCATGAATTTTAAGTAATGGGGTTGTCAAGTTTTTCTGAATATTTGTTGGTGAATTCGCAAAGAGTGGAGAATTAAATCGGGTCCTTTTTTGAAGCCATAATATATCACATTCTAAGGCATTAATAGCTTTGAATTTCTATGGTGACTCATAGTTTGGTAATAGGATGAACTACCGATGGGACTTCGAAGTATTGCGAATGATGACGCGGCAATTGAAGCTTACAAGGAGCAAATTAGCCGCTATACACAGCAGCTCGAAGCTTTGGGCTTCAGGTATCGACTCTATCTTAATGATGAGGAAGTGGTGGGGCTAGGGATCCTTGGGAAGGAACCGCTGCAACTTTTCAAACCGGTGGGAACGCCTCTCGCCCGGTTAGTAGTTCTTGATTATAAGCAGCCGATGAATGTGCTCAAAGCGTTTGCTGACGAGGTGTTGAGTCTAGCTAAAGAGCGCGAGGTAGAATATGCGTACCTGAACATCTCCGCCGAACATAAAGACCTAATTGGGCATTTACGGCGGATTGGGTTTGAAGAATTAGCAAACCGATATGAGATGACACGTCCTCTTGACGAATCTTTTGTGGTAACAGATTTACTTCGGTATGAGCAACTTCAACGAAAAGACGTAAACAAGTTCTTTGATTGTATGAAAGAATTCATGAGTGGATCCCCAGACGATATACTGAATTTGGTAATGAAGAACTTCTCAGAAGTTCCAGAAGCGATACTGGATGCTTGGTATGAGGGCGTTCAGGCATATTTTGTGTATCACGAGGAGGAACTGATTGGAATCTTAGACCTTGTCCCACCGAACAGCTTTATCCAGAATATCGGAGTTTCGCCTGCACATCGTGGAAAAGGCTTTGGCACCGAAATGCTGCGATTTTGTTTGAACCTGTTCAAAGACAGGGGTGGCAAAGAAGCTGAGCTGGGCGTGCACGTGAAGAACAAACGGGCGATTCATGTCTATGAAAAACTCGGGTTTTCCGTTGATAGACAGATTCAGACACTCGTTTGGTGGAAGCCCAGCTAGCCTGCCGGCTTAAACCGAAGACAAAATTCTTCACTTCGCTTCAGGTCTCTGTCCCCTTTTATTCCCGAGTGAAATGTCTTTTGATACTTGTTTGCTTCCGGACAGGTCGGTACAATGTCACGTTGGGTGTTCCATACGGACATGGACGCATTCTACGCGTCAGTGGAGCAATATCGACTGCATCCTGAATTTATTGGCGAACCCTTATGTGTAGGTCCGGACCCGAAGAAAGGGCAACGACGGGGTGTGGTTCGCGTCGCCTCATACGAAGCCCGTGCGTATGGAATTCATGCGGGCATGCCAGTTACTAAAGCCTACGAATTGTGCCCAGATGCTGTGTTTGTATTTGGCCCGTTTGTAAATTATGTGGAAGCCTCCGAAGAAGTCATGGAAGTATTACAGGAGTTTGCGGATGAACGACGTATTCGGAAGGCGAGCATCGACGAAGCATACCTTGAGGTTACAGAACGAGTAAAACAATATGCAGGACCCACGGAACTCGCATTGGAAATACAGCGGGCAGTACGAGAAGAAACTAAACTGCCCTGCTCAATTGGGATTGGACCCAACATGGCGGTGGCCAAAATCGCCACAGACCAGAATAAACCCCTAGGAATTACGCTCGTTCCACAAGATCCTGCGTCAGTGGCAGAATTCTTGGCGCCTTTAGATGTAACAGTCATTAATGGCATCGGACGCGTAAATGGCAACCGATTGAAAAAATATGGAATCACCACCTTAGGGCAAATCCAGCAGATGTCTTTGCAAGCCCTCTTGCCCATTTTTGGTAAAGGCGCTAAGTGGCTCTCAGATCGCGCATGGGGAATCGATAACCGGGGAATTGTACGAACTGGTCCCTGGCGACGAAAATCCATGGGGAATGAACGAACCTTTCCGAAGGACGTGGATGCCCAGTCGATGGGATTAGCTCGAGAAACCTTGGAGGGGTTATCGGCAAAGATTTGTGATCGGCTCCAGTCGAAATCTTATCATTTCCGAACCGTGACGGTGAAAATCCGGTATCGAGACTTCACCACAGTGCAACGAAGTCGCACCTTGCCCGTGAGCACTAATGATAGTGACACCTTATCAAAGACCGCGATGTCGTTATTTGAGGAACATCGTCGCCCGAATATTTCCTTACGGCTGGTAGGTTTACGTGTTACAAATCTCACCCGGATGACCGGTCAAGCCACATTAATCGATTATGTCTAACAGCCAGAAAGCAAACATTGATTCGGGTATCTCGTCTTAAGGTAGTGCGTGGTGCATTTTGGTGTACTTCAAAGGCTTATCCACACTCTTAGATGAACCTGGTGACTCGTTTCCGCGGAGATCAGAGCTGAAAATTATACGAGGAAAAACCCTCACAAAAACGCCGAGCTGGCATAAGGCTATCGTCCTCATTGAACGAACAAAGGGGCAGCAACTGAGGTTAATTGGCTGGCAGTTGAATAAGGAGGGAGAGTGGCGAATGCGCCAAAAATTCAATATTTCGAAAGGCTATGCTTTGAACATCGCTGAAGTCTGCGAAGCGTATGCAAATGAGTGGGAATGAAGCAGCGTATAAACAGGTGATAAAGATGGTGTTGATTCTAATTGTGTATGATTCAGAAACGGGAAATACTGAGAAGATGGCGAAAATTGTAGAGACGGGTGCCAAGGGTGTTGAGGGGGTTCAAGTTGTTCTGAAACGGGCTGAAGATGTAACTAACGAGGATTTATTGGCTGCAGATGGAATTATCGCTGGCTCTCCGGTCTATTATGGGCTCATGTCAGCTGGTTTGAAGCAGGTGTTTGATAAATCAGTGAAGATCCATGGAAAGCTTGACGGAAAAGTAGGAGGTGCATTTGCATCAAGTGGAGGTATTGCCACGGGGGCAGAGACAACCATTATATCAATTCTTGAAGCAATGTTGGTACACGGAATGGTCGTGCAGGGTTGTGCCAGGGGGCCGATGCAGCATTACGGTGCGGCAGCCAAAGGTGCACCAGATGAAAAGGAACAGAAAGCGTGCTACGAACTAGGAACGCGTGTAGCACAGTTAGTATTACGCCTCCGAAAGCCTCCGTAGCTCGTTCCGTTATTAAATTTCATTGGATTACACGTCTTCGGCGCCGAATGCTGGCTAATCCAACAGCTATTGTAATTCCAATAATAGTTGCGATGCAGGGGAAGCCGGGAATAGCGGGGGGTGGTTGAGTGTTTAATCCAGTTGTAACGGTTGTTTGGTCCGTGAGTTGACCGGATATACTGCAAATCGCGGTGACTTGGAGAACATCACCTGAATTAGTTAAGATTGCAAATTCATCAACGAAAGTAGATGCTGAGGTTTGGCTTGTATAATTACGCTCCATCTCGAAGAGACCATTCTTATTGATGATTACATGTTCAATGTAATGGGTATTGGGATCGGCAACCGAGTGGAACACGGTAACGAAGAGCACTTGAGGTTCGTATTGGTATTCTAGTATCATGCT
>JBHLPI010000050.1:7650-14530 GCA_048939595.1 Promethearchaeota archaeon
TTCTACCATGTCTTTCGACGAACCCGGAGCCATTATATTTCAAAGCCATACACATACCCTGAAAAATCGAAACAGGCGACGAAGAAGAAGTAGAACATTACAGCTGGTGAATGTCAATGGTAATGGTAATCAAATGGGATGGTCGCACAGAAGAATTTGATCCTACTAAAATTGTGCGAACTTTGACTCGAATGGGAGCACCTCAAACCGTTGCGGAAGAGATTGCTGATGATTTAGTCGACCGCATAGAAGAGGGAATGACTACCAAAGAGATCTACAATATGGCTGTTACTGAGCTTGAAACGCATAGAGAAGTCGTTGAGTTTCGCCGAGATTTACGCGACGGGCTAGCGCGGATTGGAGGTGGCTTCATCTTTGAAGATTATGTCCGCTTACTTCTTGAGGAATATGGATACAAAGTTTCAGGAAATGTGATCATCCGAGGAGCCTGTGTGGATCACGAGATTGACGGAATTGCGGAGCGTAATACTGAGACTGTCTATGTGGAAATAAAACATCATAGTGTGTTGGAACGGTACACGCCTTTCGAAGTCACATTATCAGCTAAAGCCAAATGGGATGATTTACAGGCAGGTTGTGAACAGGGATTAAACGATTGCACCTTCGATCGAGTCCTTATCGTAACCAATACGCGTCTGACCAAACAAGCCCAACAGTACGCTGAATGCGTTGGCATTGAACACTTCGGGTGGAATACCCCTCAGGGGCGCGGCATTGATTGGTTCATCGAAAATAAGAAATTGTATCCGGTTACGATTTTACGCACCGTGACGGACGAGGAAAGGGATGTATTGTATACCAATAAGATTTTGACCTTGAACCAGTTGGTTCAAGCCGATCCGAAGTCGGTGGGTCTCCGGAAAGAACGGGTGAAGGAGTTAATTGAAGAAACGCACCGAGTCTTTACTTGTTGCCAAGCAGACTCGTAAACTTATCCGATTTTAGTTAACTCGAAAGTCTTTTCATCGAGTTTAGTAGGATAGAGGCTGAACTGATTGTTCCCTGATGGGTGAACACTATCATGGATACTATAGATACTGGAAAACTCTTAACCAGGATTGGTGCAATCCTCGTAATCATCGCGGGGTTTGTCCAAATCGGTGAATACGCCTTCTACAATATCATGGATCTTCTCAACTATGGCCAACTATACATCTATCCGATGGCGACCCTGATTGCAGGTGTCATCGCTGTCATCTTTGGATTTATAGTGTTTTTGTTCTTCCTGCCCATGGTTGATAAGAACCGCATCAACGCAGCGATTCTCATTCTCATCTTTAGTATAATAGGCGCAGTATTTGCCTTTGAATGGGGAATCATTGGAGGTCCCGGTGCGGTCCTCTGTCTCGTTGGAGCCATTCTGTTCTTCATTGAACCTGAACAAGGAGGAGCTTAAGCTCCTTCCTCAACTTTTTTTAGCCGCGAAGTTCGGCATTTACTTGAGGCTAATCGCCTGTGAATTATCATCTTATCCTGACTCGTAAATGCAACCTAAATTGCCTATATTGCCACGGAGGCGAAGACGCCAGAACAGCAATGGAAATCGAGTACTCGCTGGATGACCTTGCCACATTTCTGAACAAGGATAACGATGTACAGTTGATGTTTTATGGCGGTGAACCTACCCTTCGAATCCCGTTAATGATTGACATTATGACCCGATTCCCTCAGGCGCGATATATGCTGCAAACGAATGGTATATTACTCCACCACATTCCTGTGGAGTATCTGCATCGTTTTCATTCCATCCTTGTCTCCATTGATGGGGGACAAGCTGTAACTGACGGATATCGTTCCCTGGGGGTTTATGATCAAGTCATTGAAAATGTCAGCTGGTTATATGAGCAAGGCTACCAGGGAGACATTGTTGCCCGCATGGCTGTTTCTGAACAAAGCGACATCTACAGGGATGTACGCCACCTCCTTGATTTGGTATCACCTCGATTCCAGCATGTGCATTGGCAATTGAATGTGGTTTGGGATGCAGAAGATAACTGGGTCGATTTTGACCGCTGGGTGCATGACTCCTATTATCCCGGCATCAGTCGATTAGTTGAAGAATGGCTGGCTAAAATGCACACGGGCACGGTTGAAGGAATTGTACCCTTTCTACCGGTTATGCATGATCTGTTAACTGGAAATCGGAGTCCCATTCGATGTGGGGCAGGACACGATACTTTTGCCATTCATGTGGATGGCTCCATTGGAATCTGTCCGATTTCACCGGATTGGCCCTTTTCCCTTGTTGGGGATATCTGGAAAACCGAACCCGAGGATTTACGTGATATTATGAGTGTTGATTCGCCATGTCCAGCATGTGAAGAGTTTGGGCTCTGTGGAGGACGGTGTCTATTTGCGAACAAGGAACGGTTATGGGGGGAAGAGGGATTTCAGAAGGTGTGTAACACTGTGACCCATCTTCTGGGATGTCTGAAGGAGATCGTGCCTGCTGTTCGTACCCTAATCGCGGAAGGAAAGATCGCTTTGAGTGATTTTGCGTACCCGGAATTCAATAATGGTTGTGAGATTATCCCCTAAGCTTGAGGAGAATTGGTGAACCATGAAAATCCTTTTGGCTGACAGGTTCTAACTGGTACCAATCAATGCCTTCGAGGTCCTGTATATGCCGATAGTGAAAATCCCTCAGCACCGTTTTGAAGAGCGATTAGCGAAGCTTCGTCAGCGGTTAACAGAAGAGAAAATTGCACATTATATCGTGTTTAATCCGACGCACATCTATTACCTGACTGGGTTTGTCCATATTCCTACGGAACGCCCTTTTGCGCTCATCGTTGGAGATGCGGACATTTGCTTCTTTGTTCCTGAATTAGAAAGGCAGCATGTCGAAGAGGAAGTACCTGATGTAGCAAAGATTGGCACGTACTTTGATTATCCAGACGCGAAGCACCCAATGGAGCATTTTGCCACTTTCCTAACGAAGGACCTTAACATCACTGAGAAGCTAGGATCAGAAGCGCCAGGTAGTTCTGGACGATGGGGATATGAGGGACCTAAGTTAGAAGAAGTCTTGGGATTTCCAGTGAAGGTCACGTCTAAATTAGTGACAGATATGCGCGTAATTAAGGATGAAGATGAACTGGCCTGCATTCGGGAATCAGCCATGTGGGCAAATCTTGCCCATCAACTGCTTCAGGATAAAACCCAGCCTGGATTAAATGAGGTCGAGGTATCCACGGCGGCTTCTCTTGAAGCCTCTATGGCGATGGGAAAGGCTTTGGGTATTGCCTATCGACCCTTTGCAATTGGTGGGCTGCCTGTTCGAGCAGGGTATCGTGGTCAGATTGGAACTTATTCGGCAATTCCCCATGCGTTGACCCGGTTTACGGTATTCAAACCAGGCGACACGCTGGTGACAGGTGCTACAGCAAATGTGGCAGGGTATTATGCAGAGTTGGAACGAACGATGTTTCTGGGTGAGCCCAATGCCAAGCAGCACAAATATTTTGACATCATGATAGAAGCCCAGCAAGCGGCTCTTACAGCCTTTGCCCCAGGTAAGCCTTGTTCAGTCGTTGATAAGGCTACACGTGCGGTGTTTAAACAGCACGGAGTGATGAATTTAGTGCAACATCATACTGGGCATTCCATTGGATTGGAAGGTCACGAGAAACCTTTTCTCGATCATGGGATGGAAACCATAATGGAACCCGGAATGGTCTTTACCGTTGAACCCGGGATTTATGATAGGACAGTAGGCGGGTTCCGGCATTCGGATACCGTGTTCATTACAGAGGAGGGAACGGAGCAGGTGACTTACTATCCTTGGGATATCGAGTATCTAACTCTTGATATCAAATAGAATCAGAATCGCTAGACGGTTTTGAGGGCATCTTTCACGAGGGAAACATCGCAGCAACGGATGCACTCATAGCCCTCATTGGCAAGGTGTTTGAGGAGTTTCTTGTATATTCGACCTCCTTTCATGCGGAATGATTCCTGATGGAAGAGGAACGAATAGTGTTGTATACGGTGTACTTCGGCAAGGTGGAGGTCTTTGAGGATGTATTTCCATGCCTCATTCTCAGTGAGTTGAAACCGACCGAAGAGGTCAGTGTCCATGATCCCAATAGGAATCTCGATTAGTCCGTTTTCAAGGCGATAGGGGTCCACTTCTTCCACGGTTTCACTACGGTAGGAAGCGTCATAGAGCACTCGTTCTCTTTTGAAAAGATCAAGCAGAGATGAAGTTACCCACAGGTTATGGCACCGCACTCCATGAACAGGTCCGATTATATTGGAGAAGTATGTCTTTTGCATGTTGAAGAGTCCTTTGAATTGGGGATGGTCTTCATGAACATAGTGGAGTTGGAGTTCGATGCCATCGTGGTGAATGGCTTTCAGGGTGTCAGCTATGGAATTGAGATTGAAGAGAAAGGTGGGGATAAAGAAAGTGGATCGGAAGCCGAGGTCTGTTTCGAGTTGGACAATGTCAGTGATGTTATTGTATAGATTGAGAGTGCCTTTTTCTGCGGCTTTCAGGTCTTTTTCGGTGAACCGATCACGTCGGGCACGAATGTGCTCGATAGGTTTGTGAACGGAATCTGCGTCGTGGGTAAGGATGATTTTCAACTTGTTTATCACCTTCATCTGATTGTTATTTTCTGTAGCGTTTTTTTATGATTCGGAGAAAGTCAGAAACCTTTGTGAAACAGGGAACCCCTAGTTCAGTGAATTGTTGAAATCGGTAGGGGTTCGTCGTAATGGCAATGGGTTTCATTTGAAGACTTGCTGCGGTAACAATATCGGTTAGAGTATCACCAATGAGGCAGGCGTTAATTGGTGTAGTTTGTAATGCTTGGAGGGCGCGAGTGGCTTGGTGGGTTCGTTGCATTCCTTGTTCACGCCCTATGATAAAGTCAATGGTTCCTTCGAGTCCTAGGCAGGTAATTGCTGTGCGAATATTGCGGGAGGTTTGCCTGGAAATGATGGCGGTTTTAATTTTGTATTGGTGGAGTGCTTGGAAGCCTTGTGCCAGTGCCTTGTCCTTGGGAAGTTTTGCTGCGGCTTGTTCCTCATAGGTTTCAACAATGTGGCTAATTTTCAGAAACCGGTCTGGATCTTGGTGTTGAGCACGATATAGATTAATCATGACGGAGGCTTCTTGAGGGTCGAATAAGCCTTGTAATCGGAGCATCTGTCGGACTTCGCTCCAATTCACCTTTAAATTTGCCAAGGTTCCGTCAAGATCAAAGATTAGGGCTCGGATCGGTTCATGAAACAAGCGCTGTTGAAGTACATGGATGGTGTGTTTATATCGGGCACGAAGGATTTTCTTGGAGTAACCTGCCTGGGGCCTGAGTATGTTGAGGAACCTTGAGATCATACCGTACATCAATTCGGGTGGATCGCGGAGATGGATGTCAGTGCGCTGTTTCCGTCGAAAGGCATACCAAAGCATCCTAAGCCACACTTGTGGATTTGTGCGGAAATAGGCACTAAATCCTGGGAGAAGCCAAGAAAAACAACCCCGAGTTCCTGGTTTATGAAAAATCGGATATTCCGGAGCTTCTGGGAAAGGTGTCCAAGCGTATTCTTGGCTGTGCAGTAAGTATTGGGGAAAATCGAGCCCCCAAGCTGTAGCCAGTTCTAGGCTTCCCCAAAACTTTGGGTTCACCTCAATCAGGTAGAATTCACCAGTCTCTTCATGTTTCCTGAATTCCACCATAAGCACGCCAGACCAGTTCAGAGATGATGTAATTTTTTGTCCCAATTCGTAAAGGGTAGGGACATGGTCGTGGCAGGCAACTAGGCTAGGACCTCCACTAGGTTTTGTTTCAACAACGCGGCGGTGTACATATTCGGCGAGTATATGTCCACTTTGTGAGACAGAGAAGTAGCCAGCCCCAGAGCCAGGGATAAATTGCTGTGCAATCAACGACCCGGTTCGAGACGTAATAATCTGTTCAAGGTCAGTGGCATGAAAGATATATTGTGGTTGGGCAGCATCAGAGGTGCCCTTCACAACAAGGGGCAATCCAAGCTCTTTGACTACCTTTTTCCAGGAACGTTTGTCGATCTTTTTGGTGGCGGGATACTTAACTCCCGTTGCGTGGCATAATTGTTCTAAGGTGGCTTTATCTGCAGCCTTTCTGATCGCTACATGATTGGGTGCAAGAACAATTCCTTTCTTCCCCAGAGATGTGCGATAGTTTGAGAGTAACATCGCATCGATGAACCCAACAGGCACCACAACCGGATCATATTGGTCCATTAGTTGCCGAATATGAGTAATGTAGGCTTTTTCATCTTCATAGGGGTTGGCAATTTTATAGCGACGATCGAGATACCGGGAAAAAAGTGGTGAACGCCATACATGAAACGCGCCAATTGTTAGGTATTTCATCTTTTTTAGAGATCGGATTATTGGGTAAGCCTTTCTTTGATTGGCGCAGACAATCAGTGCTGTAGTTTTTCCTCGCTGGGACCCTTCTGTTACTTCACGTCGTCGTCTAAAGGAAGCAGAAAATAGATTTGCCAAAGAAGAGGAACCCAAATCAGAGGCCATGTGTATCAACACTATTTGTACTCGTTTTCAGGAGTTTTGACTTTTTCCTAGCGCGGTTTACAAATGAGTTCTTGGATGTAAAGGTCGAAGAGGTGATTTGTATGAGCAGGCTGTATTATCATTGCAGTATCAAGACCGCGTCCTGAACCACCAAAGGCTATGATCGCTTGGTCCATGGGAAGTAGTCCAGCGTCTGCTGTCATCAGTGTGATTTCGACACCTACTTTGACACCTTGACCCAGCATTTTGAGGGCACTAGCGATAAGGATCGCTGGTCCGATGGTGTCGAATTTTTGCCGAATTCCGCGTTCGACACCACTCAAGACGTGGCTG
>JBHLPI010000139.1:0-4523 GCA_048939595.1 Promethearchaeota archaeon
TCCATAAACGCCTAATAAGAAGGGAGTTGTTTGAAAGCCCTCTTACTTTTCGTTGGTCTTGCAGGTTTGCCGATTAGCAGCAACGCCTTTAAAATCTTGTTATTAGCAGAATCGGGTTTCACGAACAATGGATGCTAATTAATCTTGGGCTGTATGAAGATAGTAAATGACGCCGATGCAAAGAAGGCCAGTCAACAAGGCGTGCAACCAGCTGAAGCCTATAAAGGCAATCACAACTACAATGATAAGAAAGATGATGAGTTCAAACCAGCCAGCAGTTTCGCCATAAAATTCCCGAAGATTTCCGAACAGAACGACAAGTCCAATGAACATTAGAACAAGGAGTAAAATGGCTATTACTCCAGTACCAACAGGACCAAGTAAATCAAGGAATGGTCCAACGGAACCCCAGCGGGTTATCATCACGGCAATGAGAATACTAAAGATGATAATGGTGACAGTACTAATTATCATACTGCGGCGCATGAATTGGCGATCTCGAGATTTATCTTTAGACATCGCTGGGAGCAACCTCGGGTCAGGCGGCTTGAGATGCGAAGACTCAAAAGGTGAGAGACTTTTAAGTCTTTGGCTGGGGGTTCATTCATGATTCCACCCCGGATTGCTCGAATTCAGTTAACGTCTATGCAACGACGGCAGTTATACGGAATTCGTCGCCGGGCTTTTCCCAAAGAAGGTTGTGCCTTACTTCTTGGGACCTATCTTGATAATGGATTAACCGCCAAAGTTATTCGGGTTGCCGAAACGAAAAATATCGCTCAGTCTATAACAGCATTTGAAATTGACCCTGAACACCAATTCTCTATTCTTACTGCCGCGGCAGAAGAAGGACTCGAACAAGTTGGTATATACCACTCCCATCCCGCTCCTCCAGAACCTTCTGCTAGCGACCTGGAATTCATGCAGTATAATCCATGCGTCTGGATCATAGACGGCTTGAAAAATCTGAGATTTCGTATGAGCGCCTATCAGCTTTTGCAGGGATTTCTGATATCCGTTGATATCAAGACCGTGCTTAGATAAAATGAAGAGGTGGGGGCTCTCGGCTCGTCGCGAGATCGTCATAGCACAAGGCTCAGTTTGGAGCGGCGTGGCTTCACTGAACCCCAGAGAGTTGTCGGTGAGGCGGGTTTTATCTGTTTTGGCTGCTGAACTCAGCCTCTGTCAGATTCTCAACGTGTAACTGATCTGCCCATGTTATCGATGTTTTCGTGCTTTGATGACTTTAGTTGCGTCGAGTTCAGGTAGATGTGAGACTGCTTTTCGGATAGTGCCACTAACACCTATAACATGAAGAAGCACTGGCGTAGAATTGACTTGAGTAAGCGTTGCTAGAGCGGCTCGAAGAGGGCGAACTTGTGTGTGTTGGCAACGGACTATAGCACAGGAGTCTTCAGGATGATACGATGTTAACCAAAACCCTATCCGACTTACTCCCAACTCGCCGTATAACTGGGTTAACTGGTGCCAAATTGCATTTCGAAAGTCTGTTTCCGATGGGAGTTTCGCTGAAGAATAAACCCGGAGAGCCAGATACCTTTGACGCGATTGCATGTTTATGATTTCCTCCCTGGCTTTGCTTCCTGAGTTTTTTGAATCAAAGTTACCAGAGTTGTTGGTGTTTCATGCATGGCTATCTTTGCGGATTCCTCGGAAACCGAGGCTAAATAGCTGAGTGCTTCTAATTCTTTGGGAGCACGCAGTTCAAAGGAATGGCTAGCGCCAGAGGTAAAAATGAAAGGGCAATTTGCTCGTTCTAAATGATCGATGGCGGTATGCATTACTCGCATTAAACGTGACCTAAAGGACCCAGTTAGCTTCAACAGATTGTGAAGACACAATTCTACAGGTTTGTCGTGATTTGCCATTATTCGTGCGACCTTGGAATCAACTGTGAGGTAATCCTCAACATCATTGAGCATCACCATGTGAATGGAGGGAATCTCAGCTGCTACATGCCATATTAGTTTCGAGCGGCCATGGATGACAAGTAAGTCAGTCTGTTGGGCATGTTTTTTTACCCGCACACGAAGATGTGCAGCACTTCGGGGGAACAAGGTCATTCGATGTAGAATATCAAGTGATGGAAATTTCTCGTCTGGTTGAATTCTTTGAGGTGATTCGAGGGCGATTCCAAGATATCCCAGTTGAGTTGCCATTTGTTTTATCTGTATGAGCTCCTCTTCGTTTTCGTGTGAATCGAAACGAATGTGGAGGTCATATGTACGCATCATATTCCAATCCTAGATGAGGTTGAATTGTCGACATAGATGTTCTAGCGTGTTTTGAGATAGTTTTCGTCCGGAAAATCGTACAACTAAACGAATTGAGTCACCACGATTTATTAATTGAACTCGCCCTTGATAAGCCTCCTGTTTATTGAGCCGTAAAAAAAGCTGGCCTTTCTGATTTATTCGTGAGGTTAAGGTCTTTTGGATTTTGATGCGGTCTTCAGGAGAGAGTTGTTGTCCAATTGCGGTAAGAGCTTGCGTAACTAGTGCGGGCTTCGTGATTTGAATAGTAAGACGAATAATCGGATTGTGATAATGACCACGGAGGGTTGTGGATTTAAGATCAAGCGTGCGGCGCATAGCAGCTGGAAAAAGGTTCTGAATGGCCTGTCGAACTTTTTCTTCCTCTTCTGTTGCTTGAACAGAGGCTTGCACATCTAAACGGACTGGTCCGCTTTCTGATGTGGCCACGGATTATCCACGCTCCATCAGGTGGTTGCTATTTCCCACGACGGCCATATTTGCCAATACTTGGACGGAGCTTCTCTGCACCAGTTCCACGATGGCGTAGTCCACGAGAGGTTTTTCCGGCGGGTGTAAGGCCTCGAAAAACTCGACCTTTGTGCGTTGGATCACAAACCCAGTTAATTCGCGAATCTGCTTGAATTGCAGGATGAGCGGGATCTACGAGTACGATTTCATACCAGAGATTCTTACCATCTTCAGCAATGTAATATGAGCCTAAAACTCGCATGTTTGGAAATTTACGAGCGGTTCGCTCCTCAGCAATCCACTGACGACTACGACTGGGAGTGATTTTCACCGTTCCCATCTTTTTGGGCTTACGTCCCATAATTGGTCGTTGTTTCCGCCGAGAGCCGCGAGGTATACGTTGGCGTACGATAATGTAGCCTTGTTTAGCACGATACCCGATTTGTCGGGCTCGATCAAGGCGGGTTGGTCTCTCAATGCGAGTAGTTGCAGCTTCTTTTCGCCACTCAATTAGCCGGGACCGAATAATGGCTTTGAGATCTTTGTCGTGGCTGGCATATAACTCGCTGATATGCTTGTACATTGTTGCATACGCCTCCGCGTAATAAGGGATAGCGAACCGCCATTGCCTATAAAATTGTTATGCTACTACGTCAGTAACGCCATCAGTTTCTCGGCGATTATTATTGAATTAGCTCGAGAAGCTTCATTGGTTTGGGCACCAATATGGGGAGTAGATACTACATTAGGGAGGGCAACGAGTTTCTCTAACAAGGCGTTACCAAATGGTGGTTCATCGGTAAATACATCAATGCCCGCACCTCCCAGGTGACCTGAGACCAGACTTTGGTAAAGGGCTTCTTCATCGACAATCCCCCCACGGGCGGTGTTAATCACAATCGCCCCGTGAGGCAGCGCGGCAAATTCCTTTTTACCAATTAATCCCCGAGTTTTGGGGGTAAGTGGGACATGCACGGTGAGTACATCAGATACCGAAAGCAGTTCCTCAACTGAAACATAATGGATACCAAGTTGCTTCATTACTTCAATTCGTTGAGGAGCTAAATCGAATCCATATACATCCATTCCAAAAGCCAACGCACGTTTGGCTACTTCTTCACCGATGAGGCCAAATCCCCAGATACCCATTCGTCGTCCCCGCATTTCCCCACCTTTACTTTGTTTCTTCAGCCATTCGCCACGCCGGATGCCAGCATCCGCAAAAGCAATTTTCCGTAGCACGTTGAGAGTCAAGGCGAATACAAGTTCAGCAACACTTACTGATGGTCCTTCTGGTGAATTGACGACCTGGATTCCTTTCTTCTGGGCTGCTTCGCGATCAACATTATCTAATCCCACTCCTGCGCGAGCAATTACTTTCAAGGATGTCCCTGCAGCGATTACTTCTTTGGTGACTTTAGTTCGACTCCGTACCACAAGCCCCGCATACTCACTAATTGATTTCATTAATTCGTCAGGAGTAATGTCTGTTTTCAAATCAAGATCAAAACCAGCTGCCTCTAATTGCTTGACAGCATCATTGTGAATTGGATCTGCAACCAAGATACGATTCGTTGTCAAATAACTCACCTATTTGATATTTCTCACAGTACTTTTCCGGGAGGATAGAAGTATTGTTATTTGCGAATGCACCAATCGCTGTGATTTATTTGTTATCGTTATTATTAGTGGTTGGAGGTAATCTGTCTTGTTGGTCGGAATTGTGGGTAAACCCTCATCCGGAAAAAGCACCTTCTTGAATGCAGCTTGCCGGACCGC
>JBHLPI010000140.1:0-4512 GCA_048939595.1 Promethearchaeota archaeon
GCAGCTTGGATGCCTCTAGCTGCACTTGCATTTACTATGTCATCAACATTTTATTCGATTTACGTGGCTACGTTATTGTTTCCAGGAGATATTATCATTGGATTCGCGTTTGTCGGGATTCTGGCGGCTATATCAATGGGTGCTCAAATCGTTCTAGATTATCCCACTGGTGGGATTGGGGACTGGATAGGACAGCGCTGGATACTTTCAGCTTCATATGCCACTTTCAGTCTTGTATTTGCGCTCACAGCAATGGGAGTACTATTTCCCAACCTTTGGTTCTTCATGATTGTATACATTCTCACAGCTGTGGCAGCAGCATTAAATTCGGGAGCGCTTATGGCGTGGTTTGACAATAACTATCGTGTTGCAGCCAAAGACCCAGAACGAAAAGCCTACAGTAAGGCACAAGGTCGTATGGGGATGGTATTCCAAACCGCTGCAACAGTAGTACTTATCCCTGGAGCAATATTAGCCGTGTTTATTGCCCCTACCGGTGTGTTCCTATTCCAAGCTGTACTATGCTTAATTTTATGTATTGTTTCCCTATTTCTATTCCGGGATTCAACTGAAGTCATTGAAAACCGTCCTAAACGCTCCTTGAGAAGTTACTTTTCCATTCTCAAGGAGGGTCTCCAATTCAGTGTCTCATCCCGCTTAGTTCTGTTCTTTCTAATCGGTACTGTATTACTAACAAGCACTGTTCTCGTTTGGGCGGAAATGATTTTATTTTTAATTTACTGGGAGTACCTTGGACAAAATATCGTGGCTATTGCTGTTTTTCGTACTCTCCTTTTTGGAGTCGGGGTTTTGTGGATTGAACGAGCGGGAATCTGGACGCGAAATCTTGATCCAGGAAAATGGATACCTCGAGCAAGATTACTTCAAACCTGTGGACCATTATTTTACTTCGTTTTTTCAGCCATCTACTTTTTTATGCCTCCTTTAGGCGTTTTCATCCCTTTTCCCTTCATGTATATTCAGCTCTCAACAGTCATTATCTGCTTTGGGTTCATTCTCACTGGTGTATTCAGTTCCTTCAACAACATACTCAATCAGCGTCTTATGTTGGATCTTATCCCCGATAAAGTACGTAATGGTATCTATTCCTTGATTCCAACACTCACCCTTATCTTTGCAGTACCTCAGCTTATCCTCTTTGTCCCTGTGCTAATCCTCTATGGACCAGTTGTTGTATTGTGTGGTTTAGGTGTCATCAGCCTTATCGGTGTGATCATCACTGCACTTGGGCTGAAAGAAGCTAAGGTTACTCCGCAAGCTCTGGACAAAGAGATTGGAATAATTGAAGAACCAACCTCGGTGCCAATCTCTGCTGAAGTGCCTTAGACCGTTAGGTTTCAAATTCGTCTGGTGGTTCTGATTTCTTTACAATCAACCGAAGCCCATCTAATCGAATCACTTCGATGGACTCTCCTGCTTTAATGACACCTTTATAGGCTTCTGCCATCCAGCTCTCACCTAATGCCCGGACACGACCTTCGGGGTCCAAATTTGTTTCGGCAATACCACGCGAACCAGGTACGGTCTTCGGATCAAAATCACTCGTTAAACGACGGGCTTGAGCGGCTTTATAAATAGCATACCCAAATAATGCAGAAAAAATCAAGGCCGTGGCCGCAGCTGTGCCTTGAAAAAGCCACATAACCTGAGTGGGAATAAGCCATTGACTTGGGGGCAGGAAAAAGATTCCCCCGAGAACAAAACAAGCAATGCCGATAATTCCAGCTAACCCAGCAAAACCGATGTCAGTTTTCGCTTCAAGTATCAACATCATCACTCCTAATACCATCAGGACGATGCCAGCAATTGAAACGCCAATGACTCCTAATCCCACTAGGGCGAGAATAATACAAATTAGACTTACAATTTCTCCCGCATGACCTGGTGCGTTTAACGCGAAGATGAAGCCCCAAATTCCCACTTGAAGTAAAATAAAAGTGATTATTGGGTGAGCGAGAAACGCCAAAATCGTCAGACCCGCATCAGGGGAATAGACAATTTGAGGAGCGCTAGCGACGCCATTAAAATCTTGGATTACTTGTGTGTAATTTTGACTCCCCAATTCCGAAGTCCTAAAAATCGTGTATGTTACATCATCGGGTTGGTTTTCGCGCTGAACTAACGTGTACTCCTCTAAAGTGTTAAGTAGTTCGGGAAGAGAATTTGCTTCAATTTCAGCGGTTCCCATGGATTGAGCCTCAGTGGCCCCATGGTTTAGATTCTCTAGAATATACTGTGTTACTGTGGTTTCATTGCGCTCATGAAGGTGTGCATGATAAGTCATGAGCGTGACCAATCCATTCAGATAGATGGGGTCAGTGACTGGGAACAGTCCTGCAATGGGTTGGCAGGACCCAATGCGTGCAGTATAGCTCATAGCAGCGACATGAGAGGCTGTAAGCAGATAGGTCCCCCCACTAATAGCTTGCCCACTTAAGGGAACAAAAACAACTACAGGAACTGGTGAGTTAGCAAACAACTCCATAATCTGACTTACAGCTCCTAACTCGCCTCCTGTTGTGCTTAATTCGATGACAATTAGCCGGGCATTTTCAGACTGAGCATCTGCAATCACTTCCTGAATTGTGAGCGTCGTCACTCCTGTAATATGCCCTGATATAGGATAGACGAGTATCGGAGTGTCAGCTTGCATCTTCTCAGCTTTTGTATCAGAAGCTATGGCAAATAGCACACCAAAGAGAAAAATGAAGAAAAATAGAAGTAGATATCTTCGGCGCAGCACGACTCACCGTAAGAAGCTGGGAAATCTAACCTAAAGAAGTTTCTGTTTCCTGCTAGTATGGAGGCTGGAAAGGGTTGCGTAAAGCTCGCATAAACTTATGGGAAGGGCTCGCGTTGAATAGACTTAAAAAAGGATTTTCATAAATCTCTTTTTGAGGATCATGAGCGGGGAACCGAAAGAACAGTCCATTATAGGTTCAGTCATTTGGCGAGTCGTTCTAGCAATTCTACTCGTTTCTAGTTTATTTTTCCTCTTTAATCCACTTTGGACGCTCTCTTCAGTTCGTGTGGGAGTTCACACCATTCTTGCTTTCCTTGCATTTCTCGGTGCAGCAACAATCTGTTATGATCTCATAAAAGACAGTATGATCTGGAAGTACATTCTTCTCTCGGTGTTCATGTTTGCAGCCATAGTTAACTTCATGGCAGCTCTTTGGCACCTTAGCCCCATTTATTATATCGAAGAAATTGTTGAAAATTTGGCTGATCTCGTTGAAACTCTAATTTTAGGACTACTTTTTCTTGGTGCAGTAATTCCCTTTAAACGAACCAAATCTAAAATCAACTATAAAACAGGTATAGGATTGCTTTCTCTACTTACAATATTCAGTCTTCTTAGTTACGGGACAATCCATTTTCTCCTTATCCCTTTCTTAACCTTAATCAATACTCCTGCAACAGGAATTGGGTTAGGTCTATCAAACCTCATTATTACAGCCATAATTCTGATTCTCACCTCTCGTACACCTGAAACCCTTCAGCAATTCGATAAAGTAACCTTTGTAACCGGAATTTCCTTAATCGGAATTTCCTCACTTTTCCTCTTATTTTCTTATCTTCAACCAATCAATTTCCTCTTCGCTTCTGTTATGATTAGAGCCGCCCTAATGTATTCTCTATTCATGGCAGTCGCGCTTCCAGTGCAATCCGAAATGGGAATCAATCGACAACGTGCCTATCTCAATGCTGCATGTCTAGCTTTTTTAACTGTTGTACCTTATTTTCTTACAGTCTCAATTGTCAGTATTATCCCATTCTATCTGCTTTTCCCAGAACAGGGCGTATACTTAATCACCCATCTTATTGTAGCAATCTTGGCATCAATCATTGTACGACTGCTCTGGCGATACACCACACAGCAACCCCACTGGCACCGCTACCCAATGATACTGGCCTTTCTCGCAATAGCCATTGTTGAATCAACGATTTTCATTCTCAGCCCCTGGGTCGAAATTACAGGGGAATATACCCTCCTTTTTGTGATTGCTGGAATAATGATGGTAGCATGCCTTATCCAAGCTCTAAGGTGGATATACCACCCACCAACCCAACACAAGCATTCGAACATGATTTGGTGGCTTGCAGGAATTTCCTTCATTATGCTCCTAGTGATACTAGGGAGTGTTTGGTTACAATCAACCCTCCATACATTGTTCTTCTGGATCAACCTGCAAATCATTTTCCGGGGCATCCTCTTAGGTGTCTGTTTTGTCTCCATCTTTCTGTTGACATTTCTTTTCATAATCTTCCTTAAGGTTTCCAATGGACGAATTACTATGAGCATTATCGTCCTCGGTACACTGACCCTCTGGGTAACCGGAAACATGGTTCGCATTAATTTCGTTGAGTGGAGTGCGGGCTGGTGGATTGCACAATTTCTTATCCTCTTTGGTTTCATTTTAGGTCCTGGAACGCTCGGACGACTATATCTTTCAAGTCTTGAACACTCTGAAAGCGAACGCAAACGAG
>JBHLPI010000051.1:0-14399 GCA_048939595.1 Promethearchaeota archaeon
ATGCCACGACTATTTCCGAAAGCTGAAGCGATTATTCGACGTGCGAAGGAAGCAGGAGTCATCGGTGTCGTTGTGAGTGCCATTGAGCCAAAGTTTTATCCCAAAGCATTAGAGTTGAAAAAACGCTTTCCGAACTATGTTTGGCCTACCTTTGGGCTTCATCCTCCACGAGCAACTCCTCAAATGGTAAAACGGACTAAAGATGCCATCATTTCTCATCAAGAGGAAATTGTTGCAATCGGTGAAGTGGGATTGGATTATTACTGGGTAAAGGATTCAAAAGAACGGGAATATCAAAAAACAGCATTTATCGAGTTTATTCATCTTGCAGATGAGTTGAATTTGCCCCTGGTTGTGCATTCTCGAGATGCAGAAGCTGATGCGATTGAAATTCTGCGTGATGAGAAAATGTTTGATGTCCAGCTCCATTGCTTTAATAATCCTGATTATGTGAAACAGGCAGCTGAAGACCGATTCTTCATGAGTGTTCCAACAAGTGTTGTTTCTCGTAAACGGATGCAGCGTATCGCACAGTCAATGCCTTTGGAAAATATGTTGTTGGAAACTGATGCGCCATACCTATCTCCAGTTCCTGGACAAACCAATGAGCCATCTAATCTTCCAGAGTCAGCCAAAAAAATCGCCGAATTAAAAGAGACAAGTCCTGAAGTTGTTGCGACCACCACTACAGGCAATGCTCTGGATTTTCTTCATCTACAACAAGTCTACAAGCAGTACTAAGTGAACGAATTATGAATTGGTTAACGCACAGTCAACGTTTTGCTTATATTTCGAGGATAGTCTGGGTCAATATTTTTGTATGTAGCTAAGTGATAGGCCATTAGTTGAAGTGGTATGGCCTGAAGAATTGGGCTTAAGTATTGATTTGATTTTGGAACGTTTAGGAAATCTTCTTCCTTCACATAACGACGAAGAAGGGGATGATCTTCAGCGGTCGCAATTATCCGAGCGCCACGGCACTCAACTTCTGCCAGGTGATTAACAATGTGCTCTGCATCATTTGGTGCAATTGTAAAAACGATTGGATAACCTTCATCGACAATACTTAGGGGGCCATGTTTGAACTCGCTGGAATACATGCCGTCTGCAACGATATAACATACCTCTTTGATTTTTAGTGCACCTTCAAGCGCAACCCCATGGGTTAATCCATGTCCTAGAATGTAGAAATGCGTATATTTTGATAAATAGGGAGCAAGCGCTCTTGCCTTTAATGTCGTTGTTGAAATCGTTTCATCAATCAGCGTGGGAAGTTGAGTTTTAAGGTCAGTTATTAGAGATTGAGCGGTTTTTGAGCCAAGGGTGCCTTTCTGTTCACCCGTTTTTGCAGCGAGGAAACCAAAGAGAGTCACTTGACTGGTGTAAGTTTTTGTCGCTGGTACACTGATTTCGAAACCTGATCCGATAGGTAGGTAAAGATCACTGAGGTGCGTTAGGGTTGAGCCTAAAACGTTTACAATACTTAGGATTTTGGCATTCCGTTTTCTAGCGTGATGAACGACATCAATGACATCTTTCGTTTCTCCACTTTGGCTAACGCATATAACTACATCCTTTTCGTTGATTGATTCACCATACAGAGAGTTGAATTGACCACCAATAACGGGGATCGCCGCAATATTTGCTAAATCATTAAGAAAATAGCTCCCTACAACAGAGGCGTGGAAACTGGATCCACATGCAACAAAGAACATTCTTTCAGCTTCAGTAAGTGTGTCCACAAATTGGCTGATATAGGGTTCACGAATTGCACTGAAAAGCGTCCGTGTCGCACTGACTTGTTCATATATTTCTTTGAGCATGAAGTGAGGGTATCCACCTTTTTGGGCTACCCGGATATCAGCATCAGAGATGTAGGGTTTTCGTTTTATTATCGCTCCATCAGAAATTTGGCGGATTTCAAGTGTTTTAGGGGTGAGTATAACCATTTCTCCGTCGTGTATGTTGACGATTTTCCGAGTGATAGGTAAAATACTGGGTAAATCACTGCTCACACAGGTTTCTCTTTCACCGATTCCGGCAAATAAACTAGAGCCCATTTTCACAGCGTAGACTTTATCATCGTCACGGTGCATTACAGCAAATGCATAATCGCCTTTTAGATCATTACAACCACTCATTATTGCTTCGATCATATCCCCAGTTTGATCGAAGTATCGTTCTACAGCGTGGACACAAATTTCTCCATCATTCATACTTCGGACAGTATGGCCTTCTTGAGTGTATTGTTCACGAAGGGGTAAAAAATTGAGAATGTTACCATTGTGTGCAGCACAGAGATCTTCATCACAGTCGAGGTGTGGTTGGGCATTTAATTTACTTGGAGCCCCAAATGTTGCCCATCGAAGTTGTGCAATCCCTTTTGAACCGCGCATTTCGTGAAGACGAAGCTTTTCGGCAACTTCATCGAACTTGCCTTTGTCTTTTCGGAGTTGGATGGTATTCTTATACACCGTTGCGATGCCGACCGTGTCATACCCGCGGTAGGTGAGTTTCTCAGCACATTCAACAAGGATTTCGCCGATGTTATTCCGTTTGTTACTGGTGATTGCGAATATACCGCACACACAATTTCTCTCCTTTTAGATGGCTTCACTGGGAAAATTCTTTTAACTGTGTTTCGTTGTAACACACTTTGTTAATTTTTGAGGTCAAGAACTTTCTGAAGCTGTTTTAGGTCGGGATCAATTACAGGTGGTGTAGGCATTCGTTCGATTACTACATCCTGATCTTTTAATCCGCCACCAGTAGCCTCTATTAAAATTGCCTCTGAGGGGTCTTGTTCCCCAGAGTCTATTTGGTCAATGAGACCTGCAAGGCCTGTGACACCTGTAGGCTCTGCGAAAATTCCTTCATACTTCGCGAGTAATTGTTGAGCTTGAAGAATAGCATCATCTTCGACTGCAATTGCAGAACCCTGGGATTCTCGAATGGCATTGAGAGCTAAATCACCATCCCAAGGTAGGGGATCACACAATCCTTCAGCTACACTATGTGGTGAGGCGCAAGGAATAATCTTGAAAGGATCCTGGTTCGTCTGAAACGCCTGAACCAATGGAGCACACCCTGTTGCTTGGACCGCAACCATTCGTGGACGCGTTTTAACAAGTCCAAGAGTGTGAAAATCGTTAAATCCACGCCATTGACCTCCTAAGAGCCCCCCAGCCCCCACTTGAACATATGCTATGTCTGGAACCTTCCATTGTAATTGTTCAAGAATTTCATATCCAAGTGTTTTAGGGCCTTCAGCCTGATAGGGATTAAAAGGACCAAAACTTGGACAGGGCGTCCAACCATAACTGGAACACGCTTCACGGAGTAGTTTCACGGTTGGATCATCGCCTTTATGTAATCCTCGTAGGCGAACGACTTTCGCACCATATAACAGTAATTGTGCTATTTTTCCCATAGGAGCAATATCGGGAACAAAACAGTAGCAGGCAAATCCTGCACGAGCACAATAAGCTGCTAAGGCAGCAGCCGCATTACCGCTACTTGCTGATGCAAGGGTTGTGGCTCCTTGTTCTTTCGCTTTGGAAACGCCGACTGTCATTGGACGATCTTTAAAGGACCAGGTTGGATTGCGTGTTTCGTCCTTAATGTATAATTCACGGAGTCCTAATCTTTTTGCGAGCCGTTTGCTACGAAGAAGTGGTGTTCCTCCTTCGCCAAGGCTTATGATATTTACCCGATTTTCGATGGGTAGTAATTCAAAGTAGCTCCAGACTCCCAAGGGTCGATTTGCCAAACTTTTCTTTGTAATAATCTCCTTTAGTCGAGTGAAATCATAATGGACATCAATACGTGCTTCGCAGTCCTGTGTCTTACAGAAGATAGGATTTTGGGAAAGAGAATATTTAACGCCACATTTCGGGCATTCTAGGTGCGTAACATATGACAAGATCATTATTCCTCCTGGATGATTGCGTGGCGTAAAGCAATAAGTCCATCTCGAATAATTGCGTATCGCTGCGAGGATGCCTGAAGATATTCATATAGGGTAGAATAGTCTGACCGTGTTCTTAGAGTGGCTTTTGTTTCCAGTTCATCAATTGGAGCTAAGGACTGGCGATTTACCGATCGGTATAATGCGATGGCAACCCGATAACCGTCTTCTCGGCTACGAGCTCTCTGCGCCTTTTTCGAAAGCAGATTTCGAAAGTCTTGAAACCGGGTTCTAATCAGAGTTGGGTCACCAAGGATTACTAAGCAGGCAGCTAGCAAAAAGATGCTTCCTATCATTTCTTTTTCCCACCAAATCAAATGTGGTTCCTGGGTCATCAGATTTAGTGCAGCCTGTAAACACCGATAGCTGGTTTCGAATTTTTGCATTAGGTAGAATAGATCGCTAGCTTCTAGCAGTAATCCAGCCGCTCGGGTCGGTTGATGTTTGCGCCAAAAGTATTCCCCACTGACAAGAATGATAATTAGGGCGTCTTCGTACCTTTTGGTTCTCCGAAGTTTTTTTGCCTCCTGAAGGTACTGACCCAGCTTTGTCTTTGCGACGTCAGTTTCCGGTGAAGTCATGAGACCTGTTAAGCGTAATTCCGCCTCTTTTTCCATGGACCGGTCTTGATTTTGCACCTCTTTGTAAAGGTCACGCCAGACGTTTTGCAGATTAACACCTCTTATGAGAATGAGAAAACCTAGGCATCAGTCCTTAGTGTATAGAATAGAAAAACGTTCGGTGACCTCAAAAACTGCAAAAATTCCGTTGTTTAATTGTCTGATTTAGCAAAGTTTATGTTGGTTAATTCTTTGTTTCAGTTGGTGGCGATAAGTGGTTTCCAAGCGGTCAGTTGTTGCAGCTATTTCCGCCGTTATCATCCTAATGCTAATTCTTAGTTTTTTAATGCCTCTCATTTTTCTGCCACCAATCCCTCGACAAAGACCCTACGATGATGTCGAAGATTGGGGAACTGGTGTCACTGTAGAGGGGGGAGATGATACCTTCTTAGATAATATCACTATTGATGATGTTACATTAGATTTGAACTGGTCACTTGACCCCTCATTTGTTGTCGCCATTATTTCGCCTGCAGAACCACCGCGATATTGGCGAAACACAGCTTATGACCGATATACTGGAACTGATTGGGAAAAGAGCTCTAATGCAACTACTCCACTTACTGGTGTAAACCCTGGAAGTGAAACAGTTTATACGGTGACACAAAATATTACTAACCAAGGCGTAAGCGGAACCTTTCCTCTACTTACTTTATGGCCAGACCCCAGGATCATTAATTACTCTCTTCAGTTCCCACACCTCTCAGATCCCAACTCTTATAACTTTGAAATTGACGATTACGGCACTGCACTCTTCAATGGTTTCTTTAGCCAAACAGGTACAGCTACTCTTCAATATGATGTTACTTACATCCCCCGGAATTGGACCATCATTCGTCCACAATCCCTCTCTGCCAGTATGACGCCAGGACCAATTTTAGCTCAATATCAGCAGCAGGGACGTAATGTAATGAGCTCAGCCACTCGCACTACTGTCCAGAATCGCTTATCGACGATTCTTGCAGGAGTTCCAGATATTGCTTTTGAGCAAGCCTTTGCTATTCAGAACTATTTCAAGGCGAACTTTGCGTTTGACCCCTTTGTCCCCCGCCCTAGTCCCAGCGACGAGCATGTTAACTGGTTTCTCCAGCAAGGAGGTGGTGTGGGTCTTGATTTTGCTACCGCCTTTACGATGTTTCTCCGCGAAGCAGGAATTGCTGCACGACCTGTCTTTGGGGCAATTCTTGGTGAAGATCAAGGAACTCAAAGAGTGCTTCATCTTATGCATTTACATTTCTGGGTTGAGGTGTATATTCCAACAGCTACACAGGACTATTGGATTCAATTTGAACCAACGCCTCTGCCTAGCTTTATTACTGATGGTAGCCCCCCACCAGCCCCCTCAAATAAATTCCCAAGTCCCGTTGTACCCGACGAAGACCCCTGGGTTGTAAGTACATACTACAACCTTTCGGTTGATGTTTCCCCATTCATTGTCGATAGATTTGAGCAATTCACTATCACTGCAACCTTAACTCAGGATGGCGCTCCACAAGCTGGAGAAACGATTTCCTTTTATGATGAAACGGAACAATGGTTCTTGGGGAGCAATGTAACTTCCACTTTAGGTGAAGCTCGCATTTCATTGAATTATAGTAACTCCGCCATTGTTGGCGGCCATTTGTTACGCGTGGAGTTTAGTGCGTTACGCGCGTTCAATGCAGTCGGGCTACGTGGTCCGGCGAATCTGTCCATTTCGGTAACCCCTTTAGAGGCAAACCGAAGTAGCCTAGTGCAAATCAGTGGTTATTTGCGAGATGCCGTTAATGGACGAGGAATTTCTGAAAATGAAACGGGATTTACAGGTGTCAGTATTCTTTTCAACTCAAGTTTAGCCACAGAACCGCTCACTGATGGAATGGGATTTTACACAGTTAACTATCCTATTCCCGTATCCCAAGCGCCTCTTGGTCAGACATTTGTCCAAGCGACTTTTGCTCTTCCAGGTATCATCAATCCAATTGTTAGTACCATCGAGATTCTCAATATAACAGCCACATCTCAACTTTCTGTTCAAGCCATACCGAACTCAATACGAATGAACAGCAACACTACACTTCAAGGATATTTACGATATGAGAATGGCACCGGTATCGCCGGTCAAACGGTTCAGTTGTATTGGAATGGCACACTAGTTGGTGTGGTCGGTACAGACAGCGTTGGTTTCTATTCCATGGATTATAATGCGACTATGATTGGACTAGTAACCATCGAAGCTGAGTTTTTAGGCACCCAAAATGTATATGGCACGAGAGCTTCGAATACCGCCCGAGTTCACGAAGAGGGTTCAATAGTTGTCTTTGTCGACGATGATGACGGGGATGATTTAACCCAACGGGGAAACACCATATACTTCACAGGTTGGGTAGAAGACCAGAATGGAACACGTCAAGGAGGAGTAACAGTCCTAATAAATCTAAATGGAACACAGGTTGTTTCCACGATGACATTCCCAAACGGATCGTTCTTTGTTAGTTATCAGGTTAGCGCCACTCAACCAATTGGTCTTCGAGAAGTCACAGGTAATATTATTCACCCAACCATAGTGGTGATATCGAGTTACGATTATTTTACGATTAATTCATCGACCCAAATACAGAATCTTATGATTGATTTTTCTCCAGTTCTTCTAGGAGAGACTGTAACATTAACAGGTCAATTAATTGATGACCAAGGAGTAGGGCTTTCAGGACAACCTATTGATATTGACATTTCATATCAAGCGATTTCAGTTCCCGTTGGAACCGTTTTAACACAAGCAGGTGGCTCTTTTTCGTTAACTTGGGCAATTCCCACTAGTGTGCCGACAGTCGTTTCGACTATCTCCTTCGACGTCGTATTTGCGGGAGCCCCCTATTATGGATTCAGTGCCGATTTTGAACTCCTTGATGTGTTTTCAAATGCAACCTTAGTGATTGATGTACAACCGGGACCATATGCGTGGAATGCAAGCATTGTGATTAATGGAACCCTTGTTGATAACTTCGGACGGGCTCTCCCTAATCGCGATGTTCAGCTCTTCGTTAATGGAACGAGCAACATTTCCACTGCATCAAATCAACAGGGCCGGGTAGGTTTTGTGCTAAGATTCGCCCCGTCAGGAATCAACGATATTTCCTATGCCCTTCAACTTCAGCACGAAACGATAATTACCCTTAACTCCTCTGTAAGAAACATAACTGTGGAGGCTCAACAACCCATGCAACCACCACCAGCACTACCTATTCCCATGGAATGGATTATTGCCATAGTTGTAGTCATAGTCATAGTAGTAGTAGCTATTTTTGGCTATCGCTATTGGAAACGTCGTCCTCGAAAATCAGCTGCGCCTTCAATTGATGCCGCTGCGATGCTGACCTCACTTCGCCAACTTTTAACCGAAAAGAAATACCGTGAAGCAGTAATCTACGCATTCCGTATGTTCGAGACAATCATCCAAGCCCAAATCGGCATATATCGAGATCCCAGCATTACCGTCCGAGAGTTTGCCAACCTAACTATTGCACACGGTCGCTTGGATTCCCGAACCATGGAAGTATTCATTCGAGGCGTTGAAGAAGCCCGATATAGCGATCATCCCATCAGCTATAATTTGGCTCTTCAAACATTGAGTGCCTTTGCAAGTGTATACAACTCCTTAACCGGAGGCAATTTGCGGTTTGTCACGCAAGAACAACAGCAACCCGAATCAGATGCCCAACCAACGCAAAGCGGCTGAAGCGAAAAAACGAAGCAAGTTCTTCACCATCTTTATTTTCTGCTTCGTTTTCGCCATAGCCTGGCTACCAATAATTCTTAGCATTAGTGGCGTAGGCGGAATCGATAATCTCGCCTTTTCTATTTACAACACTAGTCCAGTTCTCGGTGATGGATGTTCAGAGCTGGCACTGGAATTAGAGAATAATGGTTTCGAGGTCAATCCACTTATCAGTTCTTTAAGCGTCATTAACGGAATACCAGGAAACCATGTTCTATGCATTATAGGTCCAACCCATTATTTCTCAATCATCGAAATATCTGCGCTCTTAGATTTCTTCTTAGATGGGGGCAGTTTGCTCTTAGTAGATGATTTTGGGTCCGCTAACACCTTATTAGATGGGCTTGCACTTTATCTGTCGAGCAGTCCAACCCCATGGCCGACTCGGATGGAGAATCTAATGAGGGTCTCCGCGATTCGTTTCACACGAAATTTATTGCTTGATGCAGATAATAACGATAGAGGACGCCCACTATTGCCTGCAATCAATTCTTTCAATGATGGGGGGCTTATCTTCTCGTCTGGCCATCATGTTGTCATGAACTATGCTTCGACAATTGAAGTTCCAGGTGGAACTGGCATAGCAATGTCCTCAACCAATTCTTGGAACGTTGCTGGTGATGTCTTAAACCATATCCAGCATGGGGGAGATCCCAATTATATTGCTTATAATGCGAGTCGTGGAGACCAACCTGGTCCCCACCCAGTTATGGTGGAAATCCAGATACAGAATGGTACGCTTATGCTGCTTAGTGATCCAAGTATCTTCATTAACAATATGATTGATCGGGGGACCAACCGTCAATTCGCTGTGGAGCTCTTCAGTTACTTAGCTAGGAAGGGAAATGCGAATTCAATCATCATCGATCACAATCATCTGGGTTGGTCGCCCCAGGCACCTGTTTTATATGTGGGTTTGATGCTGGGCCAAATCACCTATGTATCTACAAATTGGCTTCTTGCCCCTTTGGCACCACTCCTTGCGATTTGGATGGTGCGACGCTACTTGCCCTATGGTCGACCAGAGAAACAAAAACCGATGGAGCTGTATCGACTTAAGGGCCAAACCATGTTTACGAAAGCGCTTTACGAATACATCAACAATAATCGATACAATGATGCGTTGGAGATAATCTACGGTCAGTTGAAACGTGATTTACGTCGACGGCACGGCCTACGAGTTTTCGATGTGCCACGGTTATTAGTAACCGTTTCTCGCACCCGTCAGCCAGGCGATATTGCGCAATTGACAAACGACTTTGAAGCGATAGAAAAGGCGATCCAAGAGTCCAAACAAATGAACCGAGACGTGTTTCTGGATCTTTTCTTTAAAATTGAACGAATTCGAGACAATATTGGGTGAATGAAAATGAGTCGAAGACGTCAAAGCAGAGATGGCATGTCTATTGCCGAAGTAAGAAACAATGCTACGACCATCCTTGATGAAGTTGGCAAAGTAATTGTGGGAAAACGCAATATCCTCCAAGACATACTAATAGGACTTCTCGCGAAGGGACATATACTCCTAGAGGGAGTTCCAGGTATCGCCAAGACGTACATGGCGAACTCCTTTGCACAAGCCATTGGATGCGATTTCAAACGCATTCAATTCACTCCAGATATGCTCCCTGCAGACATTGTAGGGACAAATATCTACGATCCAAACACTGGAGAATTCCGCTTACGCAAAGGCCCAGTATTTTCAAATCTAGTCCTAGCCGATGAAGTCAACCGATCACCGCCTAAAACTCAATCAGCGTTACTTGAAGCGATGCAAGAAGTTCAGGTTACAATCGAAGGTTCGACCTTACCGCTTCCCCAGCCTTTCATGGTTCTTGCGACGCAGAACCCCATTGAGCTGGAGGGCACTTATCCACTTCCCGAAGCGCAGGTGGATCGGTTCTTGTTTAAATTACATGTTGATTATCCTTCGGATGCAGAGGAAGTAGAGATTCTCCGAAGGAAGCACCAGCCTGAAGAGATAGAATTGGAGCCTGTCGTTGATCCTTCGATATTAATTCAAATGCAGGAAACGATCAAACGCGTGTTCGTTGAACCCTACATTATGTCCTATATTCGGGACATTGTCGTTCGAACTCGAAATGATCCCCAAATTTTGATTGGGGGTTCCCCACGGGCTTCGATTGTGTTATTAGACACTTCGAAGGTCCATGCGGTGTTGAGTGGCAGGGATTATGTCACACCTGATGATGTGAAAGCTTTGGCTCAGCATGCATTAAATCATCGCTTGATTCTCAAACCCGAAGCGGAATTGGAAGGAACTTCGGTGCATGCGGTTATTGATCGGATTTTGAAGCAAATCAGTGCACCGGGAGCGTAAATTTTTGTGTTCTCTGAACGTGGACGAGTTGTCCTCCTCATAGGGATCTTCATCCTCGTTTCAGGGTTTGCTTTCATCAACTATGTTCTAGTTCTTGTTGGTATTTTCCTTATGATTGGCTCAATCGCTAGCTCACCCTATTTTCAACTGACTATGCCGGTTGAAACCTTAGAAGTGACGCGGGAAATTGATAAACGGAAAATTTTCCAAGATGATTTCGTTCACGTAAAACTTACCATCAAAAATACTGGCACACATCGGATTGATTCAGTGGACATCTTTGACGTATATCCAGAAATCTTTCGATTGGTCCTAGGAAAGAATCGCATTCGAACACGAATCGACCCGAACCAAGAAATCAAGTTTTCCTACATTCTCCAAGCCCCATTACGAGGAAAATTTACCTTTGGTCCTACGAAATTCCAAATATTTGATCGCTTGGAATATCGGTTTGAGGAAATGTCTGGAGAAAACTTTGAAGAGTTGCTGATTTACCCGAATGTGGAAGAAGTTCGGATAATGGAAAGTCTGGCAAAGAAGCGAAGACTAGGTCATATGTTTGGGATACATAAAACTCGGCAGATGAGTCTAGGCACAGATTTTACAGGTATTCGAAAGTATGAGGTGGGTGATGAATATCGTAGGATTGATTGGAAATCATCAGCCCGTCTGCAAAAACTCATGATGCGCCAGTATGAAACTGAACGTAATATTCGGATGTTTATTATTCTTGATACCGGAGCAACGATGGCTGCAGGGCGTCCGGAATATAGTAAACTTGAGGCCGCCATTCGTGCGGCCTTAATGCTTGCTAAAACTGCAATGGAGCGTAAAGACCATGTTGGATTACTAGCATGGTCTACAAAACACCACTCGTTTCTCAAACCAGGTCTTGGTGATGCACACTACCACCAAATGTTAGATCTGCTCGCGGAAATAGAGCCCGGCGGTGAATTTGACCTGACAGCAGCGGTCGAGTATCTAGCCCCACGGATTAATCAACAGAGTTTCTTCATCATCATCACAGATCTCGAATCGAACCGACGCCGCTTGGAGAAAGGCATCAGACTCATTAGAGGCTACAAACATAACGCGCTCGTCATTCGACCCTTTGGTCCTTGGTTTGAAATTGAGGAAATCTATCTTTCGCCAGTAGAACGCGCAATTGGTGAAGCCATCGTCCATAAACTTCTCGAAGAGCAATCCCAATTAGCCAAGGGTTTTCAACGAGTGGGTGTTTCCATCATTCCTGTAGGTCCAGGTGACTTTCTTCCCACTGTTCTCAGCGAATACCTGAAAGCCAAGAAAAGGAGTGTCGCGGTGATTTAGAAATGGAGGGAATGACTAAGTGACACGCTATATTCTGTTGGTGCTCCGGAGTATCGCCATTGCCGTATTCGTTGCATTTGCAACCGTCATCCTTGTTGGCTTAGATCCGGTTGTCTGGCGCGTTACAGGACCAGCCGGCATCTTCACATCACTTCTAGACTTTGCCAACGGCTTACGTAATGTCTTGACACTACTAGTCCTTCTTTTCGTAGAAGTAGCAGCCTCTGTTAGTGCACTCATTGGATCAATTGTGTACCAAGTTCCGCCTGAAAGTCTTTTTCAATTCTATCGAGAGGTTACTGCAGCTTATTTCCAAGCCTTCGGGTTCACCCTCTCTCCCTTGGTACCTCCAGAACAGTTAGACTTCTATATTTTTAATTTCCTTCAAAGTCTGTATTTTCTATCATTTTGGTTACTGCTCTTTGCTGCCATAACTGCTGGTATAATGTCATTTCTTCGTGTTAGTGGTCGATTAGCCACACTTTGTTTTGTTACTATGATAGGGCTAGCAATTCTAGGTGCAGCAGGAATTGTCCTTAACATTCCGGGAGGCGAAAATGGCTATTTTATGCCCCTTATTAGCACTAGTTCGCCAGACATGAATTTTCTTTTCTTCTTACAATCCCCTGCGTTTCTCGTTGCTCTTCTGAGTTTTATTTACCTTGAGGTCTCCTATCAAGTTGTGTATTTTTATTCTCTTCTTGAACCATCCACTATCCGTGAAGAGCAGCTGAGAAGACAGCTCGACCAGTTACAAACCGATGCACAAAGCCAAGTCCCTATTCAGACACAAGATATTCCAGTTCCTAAAGCCTTGCAACGCATGTTGGGATCTGATGCCTTCCGTTTAATGCGGCAAGTCATTGAACGGAAACTCCTTCGCCGAGAATGGCTGGTTGAACTTAAGGATGCTCACGAGGTCCGTCGACTCAACACATTTGTTAACCGATTATTCCGAGAGGATCCTGAAGCAGAATCCACTTTAACTGCCCGAGCATCCACTCCTTCTCTGATACGGATGACTGCTTTATCACTTGGCTCATCTGTAATTCGCTTTGTGTTTGTAATTTTGATTGCGTATATTTGCATTCACCCAGCAATATTTTTGACCTTCATGAATGCTCCGCTAATCATCATCGAATCAGTAGAACTGTTATTTTTGCCAGAAAAGACTTTGTTGTTTCTAGTGCCTTTGGCGCTCCTGTTTCCTCTCGCGGCCACAATCATCGGGTATATTCGCCAACGTCGAGCTCACCCAGCAGAGCCCGTCAGACCGACATTGACACAATAGCGCGGGATGAAGCACTTTCTGCAAGACTAACTTGGATCTTTGAGATATTGGGAAAATCAGCTGACAGATTCTCCTTCAATTGTTGACACAGAAATCGTGCTAGTTCTTCTGCGGTTGTCTCCACAACCTCTATCACCCGCACATCTTTTGATGGGAAGGAATAGGTGCCCGTAGGTGTCGTAACTTGGGTTTGTTGATCCTGTTGGCTGGTCGTAATCAATTGTGATGTAGCGGGGAGCAAAATGAAATGGTCCCACTGTTTACAGAAGTCTCGTATTCGTTGTTTAAGTATACGGAAGTCAATTACCATGCCGTATTCATTGAGTTCTCCATAAACCGTTACTGTTACATGATAATTGTGCCCGTGCAGCTGTTCACAGGTTCCACCTTCACTCACAAAGTGGGCTGCAGCAAAATCGATGCCTGAAACCTCTACGGCAATATGTTTTGACATTATTAATACCCACTACTCCTACGTAACAAGATGTAGAAAAAGAATAGTAAAAAAGAAGAGAAGAGCGCCCGCCATTGCGGACGCTTACTTACATCATTCCAGGCATACCGCCCATACCAGGAGGCATGCCACCCATTCCTGGGGGCATTCCACCAGCGCCAGGGCCACCAGGTGGACCGGCGCTTCGTTTGGAAGCAATAACATCATCAATTCGTAGAATCAATGATGCAGCTTCTGTTGCAGAGCGGATTGCGTGGGTCTTCACACGAAGTGGCTCAAGGACACCTGCTTTATACATATCTTTGGCCTTGCCTGTCAAGATATCGACACCAATGGTGTTCTTGTTGCTTCCGTGTTCGGCACGGAGTGCAACAATCACATCGATGGGATCATGTCCAGCGTTTTCTGCAAGAGTTTTAGGAATAATTTCCATAGCATCGGCAAATTTGTTTACGGCAATTTGCTCACGACCCTTGAGTGAAGAGGCATACTCACGAAGTTGAGAAGCAACTTCGACTTCTGGAGCACCGCCTCCAGGGACAATTTTACCATCTTCAACAGCATCACGAACAACTGAAACGGCATCATGGAAGGCGCGTTCAGCTTCATCGACGACCCGTTCGGTGCCACCTCGAATGAG
>JBHLPI010000141.1:0-4446 GCA_048939595.1 Promethearchaeota archaeon
ATTGCAGGAATCACCTTTGGATTACTCCGACGACGGCGTAAAATTCACTAATACAAATGCCCAGCAATGCTGGGCACCCTTTTCTTTATTTACCAAACTCAAAATACTGGATGTTCAGAAATTTGAACAAACTAACCAAGTGCTGTTGTCTAGGAGAAAAACTATACTTTTCAGTTTGCTTATATAGAGTAGTTGAGAAGCTACTAGAAAATTCGGCTGACAAGATAAGTGGTTCTTGCTTTGAAAGGATATGCTAAGTGGCTATCATTAGTTTTATTCGGATTTTGCCTACTCTTTTTCATATCACCTGCTCAAGTTGGAGCGCAACCTCCTCAGCACTGGGTTCCAGGATTGGAACAGCACCTGTTTGGACACACCTTCGCAGAATCTAGCTGGACCAATGATTCCATTATACTTGAGTCAGAAAATAATGACACAGTGCAATTCATTGCCAGCTACTTGAATTACGTTGAGGGGCAACAATCGTTTCAAGCCATGCTTATTGCGCTCGGTGTGATTGAAAACGAGAATGGGACCCAATCCACCCTTCCCTATCAACTATTTGGTCTGCATTTCAAGACAAAGGAAGGGCGTGACATCTTTGCGGGATCACTGCTGGCCTTTTTATTTGGATTTAACGATACCGATCATAACGGTATTCCGAGTCCGGGAGAGAACCGCTTCTTCATTATTCCATATGGCTATAATGAGGGGAATGCTTCTGAGCCTGTGACGGTTGAAGCGATTCCTGTAACCCAATTAAGTGACACCCATTATCAGTTCGGGATTCGTTATCAGAATTTGTATGGTCGCCTAGTTTCTGCTAATAGCCCAGAGGACTTCATCTGGTCGCTACTACTTCCACTCTTTGAAATCACCTTCAGCGAACTCACAGTAATTTATGATATTCAAATCAACTCTGAAACCGGAGAAATCACGACAGAGACATACTATACGATTGGTCAAGTCACCGAGTTCCGGTTTCTGGGAATCTCTATCCCCAATTTCCACGAGTCCCTCCAAGACGTGGGTATCGGTGTAGCGCATCTTGGCATTATTCTCACAACTCGATACTATTCGCGTACGGTAGGATCAGCACCGGTGGCAGGTGTCAATCAGAATCTAGTCAACATTTCTACAGATGCCCAAGGGCGCGACCGAGCTTTTACCCTCGGTACGCGAGGAACCTATGATGTGCTCAATGAGAGCACTGCTCCTTATTCAACGATTCAAACAGGTCTTCCCGCTTACAGTTGGGTTTTAGCACCTGAACCAATCGATCTAATTCTCCTTCTTTGGCAGCTCCCCATTTCTGCGAGTGTCTTTAGCGTGTTTGCTTATGCTATGAGCGATTATCTTCAGCGGATCTTTGATGGCCCGCTCGATGTGTATGACCATGCAGAGAATGTTTTCAATACCGCAGCGTTTTGGTATGGTGTAACCTTTCCTGAATCGAACGGTTATCGTGTGGAGCATGACCCCGTCTATATCGCGTTTTCTAATATCGGTCAAGCGGTAGGAGTGTTTGGAGTAATTATCATTGGAACCGTTGTTTTAATCGCACTAATTATCGTCGTTTTACGGGTTATTCGTTCCAATGGCCACAAGAAAGATGTTCTTGATGAGGAGGCATAAGCTTTGGACGATATGTATAAAGGCGCATTTTCCTCAGTCAGTAGAGAACGTGGCTGCTCTTCCTTTTCTGAGTGCCAGTTATGGAAAACAGATTCGACGTGAATAGCCGGGGATGAAACCAGCTAATGACGGACTTGGACGATTTTCTGACGGCCATTGGGCATCCATTGCGCCGCCAAATCCTTGAAACCGTCTATGACACCCCAAGCATCTCCTACTCCCAGATTCTTGCCCGTGTAAATATTTCCAGTGGCAAACTCAATTTTCACTTACAAAAACTTGAACCCTTCCTCGCCCAAGTCGATGGGCAATACCAGATTTCAAATGAGGGATTGAAACTCTACCGCACCTGGAAAATGCTAGAAAGACGAGTAAGTGGAACAGAAGTCACAACAACCAGCATCCCAGGAAAATTTGTTGGACGAAGGATTTTAGCATTTATTATCGATGTAATCCTCATTCTTTCACTACTGTTTATTGCCGCGGATTTTGCCTCCGCATTCACGATGGTTCCCGCCTGGTGGTTGGGTGGAATTCCTGTTCCACTATTTGTGACGCGAATCGTTGATATGTTCCTAGCCTATCCAGATTTGACCGTAGTCCTAATTCGAGCATTCATCCTAGCCATCCTGTGGATGTACTTCACACTCCTAGAAGGATACCGAGGACAATCCCTAGGCAAAATGATTCTTGGGATTCGAATTGTTGACGTCAGTGGAGCACGCATTGCCCAACAACCGGCAGCAGTCCGTGCCCTTACAAAGGTTCTCATTCTACCCATCGATATCCTTGTCGGGCTAATCAAATCCCGAAGAACTGGATTCCTTCGGTTCTTTGGTCAATACACTCGGAGCTGGGTAGTTCGGAACTAGCATGAAGCAGTCTGAGGTCGTTTCTCTAAGAAAACCTTAGTTAACCGCAGTTTTCTAGATGGAAAACTAAACTTATCAGCTTCTTTAAATTCGTCTTTTGAGAGGGGAAGCTAACGAGTAAACACTTGCCGATAACGGTAAAGGTGTGCTTTACATTGATGAATAAAATGAAAATCCTTCCAATAATGGCTCTAGCGCTTGCGTTTGCGGTTGTTTTTGCCCCAATGACGGCCATGGCTCTCCCGCCCGAAACCTACGTACCTGGAAGCGAAGCCTTGATCTTCGACCACACGTTCGCAGAAGTGGGTGGCTGGACCAAAGAGGTCAACATAACCGACAGTGATACAGGGAATCATGTGGAGTTGATTATGCATCATGTCAACTATGATGGTACTGGCGCCTTTGAAGCAGCACTACTCGCCGTAGGCGATGTCTATCTTGCTGAAAATGATACGCACTCTACATTTCCGTACCAGCTCTTTGGGATGCACTTTACAACTCCCACAGGGCATGAAATCTTCACTGGTGCTGTGTTTGCCTTCATGTTTGCCTTCAACGACACTGGTGCAGGTGATCATCACAGTAACAATGTTCGTGATGCTGATGAAGACTTTTGGTTCGTCATCCCTTATGGCTGGGATGGTGGCAACCGAACAGCAACACCCGAAGTTTCTGCGATTACCATGGACGACAGTACGCCTGGTGAATACCGGTTTGGTGTCACCTATGAGAACCTCTATGCGCGAATCGTTGATCGAGGAAACTTACTAGGATTCGTCATTACTCTTGGACTTCCACTCTTTGAAGTGCAAATCAGTGAATTAACCTTCGAATATGTGGTCACCGTTGATGAAGACACCGGTGAAATCACAGCTGAAACCTACTATACCATTGGACAAGTTCAAGCCTTATACGCACTCGGGCAGTCCATAGACATAGCCGATGTACACGATGCGTTTGAAAACGTCACCGTTGGTGCCGCCCACTTCATTAGTGCATGGGGTTCGAATTACTATACTGACACTGGCTCAACAACCCCAGCTCCCGCAGCAGACTGGCAATATGCCAATATCACCACAGACGCAGCAGGTCATCAACGTGCATTCGCCGTTGGTGTCCGTGGAACCTATGATCTTCTCAACGAATCTGATGGCAACGCAGTGATTAGCTCAGATAACCCAGCTTACAGTTGGATAATGACACCAATCCTTTCTGACTTACTTCTAGTGGCTTGGCAATTTCCATTTTCCGCTGACCTTCTCTCACTTTGGGCATATGCTGTCGCAAGTCCAACACTACAAGCATTATATGACGGCCCACGTGACCTCTACAACCATGCAAATTCGGCTTTCAATAAAATTGCATTCTGGTATGCGATTAGCTTCCCCCAGTTTGGTGGTTATCGTGTTGTTCACGATCCTGTCTACACTGCTTATTCCAATATTGGTCAAGCAGCCCCACCTGGAATCCCTGGATTCCCATGGGAAGCCATTCTCATTGGTGCCGTCACTTGTTTGGTAGCCGTCTTTGTAGTCCGGCGTCGCAAGAAGGCATAGATCCCTGGTTGGAGACCACTCCTTCCTGAATCCGCCCGTCTCATATAGCCGGGCGGATCTTCTCTCCTTTTTTGATTTCATCTGAATGAGTGGGAATGATGTTGTTCGAGTACATTGGGAAGATGGAATTGGTTAAAAGCCTGAAAAGTTAACAGTGTTAACATGCCTGTCCGTGAAATCATCGAAATTGACGAAGAGAAGTGCACTGGTTGTGGCGAATGTATTCCAAATTGTGCTGAAGGAGCCTTACAAATCCTTAATGGGAAAGCTAAGCTCATCCGAGATGATTTATGTGATGGCCTCGGGGCCTGTTTGGGCCATTGTCCCGAAGGCGCACTCAAAATTATCCACCGGGAAGCACCAGAGTTTGATGAAGAAGCAGT
>JBHLPI010000142.1:0-4442 GCA_048939595.1 Promethearchaeota archaeon
ACTTCTGTGATGCCATCTGGGCAGACATCTATTACATTCCACTCTAGCACACCAAGCCTCGTCTAAATGACGAGGCTTTACCACTTTTTTAAAACACCTTGGTTTTTTCAGCATTTGTAAGTGTGGGGATTAATCAAGGACTAGTTGCGTCGTGGTTTTTTTGACGAAGTCAAAACGGAACATTAGTTATAGAAAAGAGAGGGAGAACCTGGTGAAGTGTTAATCTATGTTATTGTTCATGAAACGGCTTTGCATTTTGGAATTGTTATCACAATCTGTGTGATTGCTCTGATTTCGGTGCTGTTATCAATATTATCCGTGAGCGGTGCTGAAGGCGAGCAACGTTAGAACAGGAACTTTGCTATGTTATTTGCAGTCTTCATTTTTCTCATGTATATGGTCTTTGCTATTTCCCTGGTCGTCTTACCAGCTTCAGCGAGTGTAACAGAACTATTTCCCTACTATTTGGTAATTTGGGGGTTTGTTGGATTACACGGGTTCATTATCATCCTGTTTTGTCTTGGTGTACGATTCTTAGGAGCTCGAAAGTGGTTCCTCTTCCTAGTTATGTTAGGCGGTTCCTTCTTCAAAACAATTATACTGATGAGAGCGACTTGTCTTCATGTTGATACCCGTTTTAAACAGAGCATCCAGCCTTTTTGTTTAATAGGCTTAAGTGTTAACTGCAACTAGTTACATACTCTCTATGTTATCATCGCTAATAGAAATCAAAAATACCACAGTAACGCCCTTAAGGCTTTTTAACCGTCTGTTCTTTTTTAGGGGCACTTAACCTTCTTTTAAATTAGAGATGATGAGGTGGAAGTTTATGCGCTGACCAGAAAGGTAAGAATCAGAGAACTCGCATTCCTCCTCTCAACTTCCTCCGCAGAACATAAACTGATTTGGAATCAAGCGGTAAATACTTTGATAAAGCTCACGCCCATTTATAATTGCCGCCACCACTGAGTTAATACGGAGAAAAAAATTGAGACCAATAAAAACCTGGGTGTGAAATCATATGATTCGGCGGACACGCATCCTTCTTTTCCTTTCCGTAATACTTGGGTCAAGTGTTTTACTAGGGCTGTCCATGATCTACCAAACGGATACTTATACCTCCCTGAGCTTTGCATATGAGGTAACTGAAATTCGGGTCTTTGTAAATGAATCAACTAGCAGATATCAGAGAGTGCAAGTGAGAGGTCAAATTTACAATCCGGCGTTGTTCGTCTCAACTGACCTCGTCCACACCGATACACATTTCTTTCTAAACGGGGAACAACTCTACTATGGATTTGGCTTCAAAGGTGGCCGAGTTGTTATACCACCAGGTGAATATCGCAATTTCAATTGGCAGTATTCGCTTACTGACAGTGATCAAACTCTTTTTCAAGCAGCCCAGGCCAGTGGCAATTGGAACTGGGTTCTTGTATTAGAGCCACTTGTACAAACCCCATTCTTGGCACAAACTCCAAGTGGACGGGTTGAACTTTATCGGCTTGTCTTTTACTTCGAGACAACTCTGGTTCCTCTGTAGGATTTCTGCATTTTCATTGAAAAATACCTGGTAATATTGTTCAAGACTATCAACTTTAATACTAACAAAACGAAGCCTAGAAACCCTCGAAAACATCTATAACGGCCAGACATGGGGTATGAATTCATGGCACAAGATATCAAACCCAAAGTCAGTTGGGGTCACACCATCTTCATTGCTTTACTTATGTGTCTCGCCTTTTTAGGGATTGATTGGCTCCACTTCTTCATCTTTGGTACCAAGTTCACCTACATTATCAACCCTATTTCACCGACCTCAGTGCTCGATTTCTTCTTGTACTTGTTTGTTTTTGGTGGTATGGCCTTCCTAATTGGGTTTCTAATCAGTTTTGAAACCAAAGATGTGGTCGTTGCTGGGTTCATGGGACCCTTTCTTTTTCTTACTCTGAATTATTTTATACTCTTAGGACTCCTCTACCAAAATCCTGCTTATGGTTCTATGCTTATTCCACACTGGCAATGGATTTGGGGAGTTTACCCAGATTGGCTGGCAATTCTTCCTGATGTGATTGTGGCATTTTCGATGCTTTATGCGCAGAGCCTTCTTCTCTTCCTCGTGCTAGCCCTACCTTTCATTTTATCGACTAGTTTTACAGGTCATGCTATTCGTGAAATGATGGGCTGGAACTTCCGTCGTTGAAAAACTGGGAAGAAACAGAGAAATAGCCCCCCGACTAACCGTCTGGTTACCCTAGGTTTATTCAATGGGTGTTCTAAGATGATAACAGGAAAGTACATCCGCCTTCGCGGACTAGAACTGTCTGATGCAGATGAAATCCTTAAACACTTCAATGATGTGGAACTGCGACGTTTCCTTGGGCATCTAATTCCCATATCCCATGATGAAGAAGAGCAATGGATTCGCAACACTTGGGAAAATCGCCAAAAAGGAATCGAATACGTATTCGGGATTGAGGTCAAAGAAAACCATTTACTAATAGGAACCTGCAGCTTATTTTCCATTCAACAAATTAACCGCTCTGCAGAGTTAGGCATAGCCATTTGGAACAAACAATACTGGGGCAAGGGCTATGGCACCGAAGCCCTTAATCTACTATTGGGATACGGCTTCAATTTTCTGAATTTACACAGCATTTTCTTAATCGTCAATGAAGACAACCCCCGAGCCATCCAAGCTTACAAGAAAGTGGGATTCCAACATTCGGCGACTCATCGGGAATCACTTTACCAAGATGGCCAATTTAAGAACACTCTCCTATGGGATATCCTCGAAGACGAGTTCCGTAAGCGCTATCCCCCACTATATCCATTGCAAGAGGAGTTATAGTCTATGTTCACTGGTAAAACCATTCGACTCCGAAGTCTAGAATTGGATGACATTCCTGGCATTACCCAAGTATACAATTCGCTTGAAGCTCGACGATTTCTTGACAATGTGGCTCCCCTTTCCTCTGATGATTTGAACAAATGGATTCGAAGTACTTGGCAAGGTCGTAAAGGTCATCACAACTACTTTTTCGCTATCGAACTTACCAATACTAAAAAGCTCCTTGGTATGTGCGGGCTTTTCGATGTCGCTAAAATAAATCGCAAAGCCGAGTTAATGATAGTTATCTTTGAAAACCAATACCGTGGGAAAGGCTATGGCACTGAAAGTTTACAACTCCTTCTCAAGTATGCCTTTCACCAACTCAACCTTCACCGGGTTGTACTGTTTGTTCACGACCTGAACACTAGGGCGCAACGGTTCTATGAAAAAATTGGCTTCAAGCCTGATGGGCGACGCCGCCAGGCTTCATTCTTCGAAGGTGCATATCACGATCTACTTCTCTATGATATGCTAGCTTCTGAATTCGAGGGCTAATCTAGGCTTCAGCTCGGGAAAAGAGGTAGGTTCCAATTGCGATCATCAAAAGCGAGAAACCTCCGAGTACCCCAAGTGCAATGAGTGGACCCAATGGTCCTAAAATTGGTGTAACATATCCAACAAGACAGAATCGAAGCAGCTCGACACCATAGAACAGAGGGTCGGCTAGCATGGCAAGTTGAAGGGGAAAAGGGGCGGTGTCGATTGGAAAGAAGACTCCTGAGAGCATGAATAAGGGCCATATGATGAAGGTGCTGATCAATTGGAATGCATGGAAATCGGTGAGAGCTGAACCTATCGCAACACCTAATCCAACAAAACCAGCCGTGATGAGAAGCATAACTCCGATTGCTGCTACAATACCAATGGCAAACCATAAATCAATAAGAAAGGCTCCCAAGGCTGTGGACACAACAAGGATTAGCAAGCCTTGGATGACCGCGGTGATTGCCCCTCCAAATATCTTACCGGTAATGATGCTTGTTCGACTCACCGGGGCAACCAGCATCTCTTTAAAGAAACCAAATTGCCGATCGAAGATCACCGAAACTCCTGAAAACACCGAAGCGAATAGTAATGACATTGCGATAATTCCTGGGGCGATAAATGTTAGATAACTACCTCCCAAAGCTCCTCCAAACAAGCCTCCAATTCCAAACCCTAAAATGAGGAGGAAAAAGAAGCTTTGAGCAATCGATGCTATGATTCGAGCTTTGGCTCGCCAGAACCGTTTTAATTCACGAAGTAAGACCACATAAATTGCTTGTCCAGATATTGGTTGCATTTCACATATCACCTCTTCAATGAGGAGTTCGACCTCCTCGCGCTTGCCGTATCATCCGAAATCTACGAACCATTTGCATCATACTACCAGATTCATCACGGATACTTCGACCAGTCACTGAAAGAAAAACATCATCTAATGTTGGTTTGTGCATTTGCACGGATTCGAGTTCTACTCCTGCGCGATCAACAATTTTCACTAGTTGAGGAATCCTACTACTTGCATTATCAACCAGCAAGTTAATTTTACGATAGTGTCTCAGGGAACCAC
>JBHLPI010000052.1:0-14167 GCA_048939595.1 Promethearchaeota archaeon
TGATAGGTTGAGGTAATTAGCCCAGCGAGTTCCAAGACGTCCAAATGACCACGAATCGCACTGATATTGATTCCCAGATTTTCCGCAAGGGTGACGGCATTAGCATCGGTTCGCAGCAAGGATTCAAGGATGAGTCGGCGTGTCCCCGTTACTATTGGAGATAGCTTGCTTTGTGACGTCACGTCGCTGAACCTTGAAAGGTCTCTGGAGTCTTTTTCTATTTAAATCAATATGTATGTAATATAGTGACTATAATATAATCGCTAAAACCATTCTGCGTTGAATGGTACTATCCATATAGCGCTCTAGCTACCCTTTGTTGCGCGCAGACAGACGCTTTTAAGCTACTCATAACGGAGTGCTTTTACGGGATCCAGTTTAGCAGCCTGACGTGCTGGGTAAAGAGCAAAGACAACGCTAACGAGGATGGCGAAGCCCATTGCGATGAGGATGGTTTCAAGGGGTAGGACTGGAACCAATGTGAATGTACTGCTCCCACCGAATCCTCCAAACCCACCGCCATTACCTCCGAAGTCTGAGCTAAATCCTCCACTGAACAAAGCAGGGAGCATGAGCCCCATTCCATAGGCGAGGAAGAATCCGATGACGATTCCAACCACTCCTCCGATGACTCCGAGTAGCACGGCTTCCGAGAGGAATTGGCTGAGAATAGTTCGGTCCTTGGCTCCGAGCGCTTTCATAATACCAATCTCGCGGGTTCGCTCCATGACGGAAACGAGCATGATATTGAGAATGGAGATTCCGGCAACAAGAAGCGCAATTGAGGCAATTGCCAGAAGAAAGACTTCGATGATATCAAAGACACCCGAAACCGTGTCAATAATAGCCGTGGGAACGATGACGTAGACTTGGTCCGCGAAGGCCTCGCTGATTTCATCAGCAACAGTATCTGCTATATTGGGGTCTACAATTCGAACTAAGATGCTATCAATGTTTTCTGTGCTAAAAATAGCCTGATAGGTGTCAAGCGGCATGAAGACAGATCGATCAAAGGGAAGCATTCCAGTTGATCCAAGTTCATCCAAAACGCCACTTACGATAAAGGAGTAGTTAAGGAAGGCAAAACCGAGGCCCACGCGAACTAAAACTTCGATGGTAACATTATCTCCAGCACTAGCGATCGGGTCTTGCAGGTATCCAATGACAATGGATTCATTGTCCGTGGGGTCAGGGTAGTCACCACTCGAGAAGGTAACTCGGTGACCATACGTTGCTTCCAAGTTGGTGAAGTTAACGCCAACCAGTCGTGTATCAAGTGTTCCACCTGTTTCATTATACACAGTAATCCCCGATTGGGAGAACGGTAATGTGGCCTCGACTCCTGTAATGTTTTGTATGGTATACGTATCATTGATGTTGAATGAAGTCAGTCCACCCCCTCCCAGAATTCCGCCACCTGGTAATACTGTAAGAATGTCCATGTCTAATCCTTGCATCAATTGAGTATTAACTTGGGCTTCAAAACCACCACTCAGAGCAGAAATCGAAACAACTGCCATAATACCAACAATAATGCCTAAAGTAGTAAGAGCGGTTCGGGTTTTTCGCCGCCTCATGTTTGTGAATGATAAACCGAGAATGTTGCGGAATTTCATTGAATCCCCTCCAGTTTACCACCGGCTCGCTCTTCAAAAAATTCTCCATCGCGCATTTCGATGACGCGATCCGCAACGGTGGTGAGCCGTGTATCGTGTCCGACGACAATAAAGGTGAGCCCTTGAGTTCTATTTAACTGACGAAGTAAAGTGATGATTTCGGCTCCAGTTTTTGTGTCAAGGTTTCCTGTGGGTTCATCTGCTAGGATGATCCGCGGGTTATTCGCAAGGGCTCTTGCAATAGCTACACGCTGTTGCTCCCCCCCGCTCAACTCCGAAGGTACATGTTCACGCCGTTCGCCTAGACCGACCCGGGTGAGAAGGTCACGGGCACGTTCATGTGCTGTTGCAGATGGAACATCAGCAAATTTGAGGGGCAATTCGACATTCCCTTGGGCTGTTAGTTGGGGCATTAGGTTGAAAAATTGGAACACAAATCCAACCCGACGTAATCGGACATCAGCGAGCTTATTGTGATCAAGAGTGGAGAGATCCAAGCCTTCGACGTAGACTTTTCCGCTTGTAGGCTGGTCTAATGCTCCAAGTAGGTGTAGGAGGGTGGATTTACCGCTCCCAGATACGCCTAAGATTACAAGAAACTCACCTCGGTGAACCTGAAGGTTTATCCCCCGAACGGCATTGACTTCGACGGTGCCCATCTGATATGTTTTCCATAAGTCGATGGCTTCGATAATATATTTTGAAGTCCGAGATTGGTAGTCAAAAAGTGCAGTTAGAGAATCGTCGGTGGGTTGTTCTAATTGGGTCAAGGTTAACACCATATATTTGCGTGGAGTTCTCACTTGTACGTATTTATGATTCTAAAAAACATGAAATTAACAAACATATATAAGCTTTCGTAATTCATTAAAAGACATGGCGTTTCCGCCATTCTTTCAACGACCAAAGGGCGTACTCCTACGCATATCAATACTTCGAATGCTCAACGACGAACCCATGCATGGTTATCAACTTATGAAACAGATCGAAGACTCAACTAACGGCGCTTGGGTTCCTTCCCACTCTCTTCTCTATAACACACTAAGCGATCTTGAAGAACAACGCTTTGTCTCCAGTAAGAAAGAATACAAAGGTGAAGTAGAACGAACCATATACTCAATTACACAAGCCGGAAGGACCTACTTGAAAGAACAAGTCACGCACATGGTTCGAATGATTTCCCAAATGATGAGCACAGCGGCAGTGCGTCCATTTCAACAGATGCCTCGTCTACTCTTAGAGCAGCTCGAACCTGAAGAGAGGAAAGCCTTTCTAATTCAAATAAGAGATACCCTGAAAGACTCGCTCCAAGAAGTGGAAAAGGACTTAGCAAAATTAGAGCTCCAAGAGTCCAAGCTTTAGAGATTATAGACTTTCTTGATTTTTGAAACAACCTAAAGGTCTTCATAAGGGACTCCGCCGGGAGGCTCCCGGGGAAAAAGCAGAGGAAGCCAAGGAAGAACCGCTAACCCGCCAAAGACCAGAAAGAGAATGAGTAAAGCAATGAGATTCTCAGAAGGTTGTTGTGTGGGACCAAAAACGATTATCCAAATCACCGCGATAACTACAAAGGCAATTAAGAAGATTAGACTTGCATATACGCGAGATTTTCGACTGAATGGTTTCGGTTCTTTTTTCTCATTCATATTATCACGAGTCAGTGTTCATTGGCTACATACACGGATTGGAGTGGAAATATTGTGGGTATTTAGCGTAGGTTAGAATTTAATTTCGATGGCTTCGAGGCTGCAGGTCGTAAAGAACTGCTTCCCCGTATGTTGTGCTGGACGGAATTTCGTGATATCCCATGTTTTCGAGAAATATCCTTCTAGAACATGCGCGGCCATAATTTCACCAATGATGATATCATGGTCACCAGTTTCAATGGTTTTCCACACCTTACATTCAAGGTGTGCGATACACTCTTCAATAAGAGGTGCGGATATCATCTTTGCCTTTCGGGGAGTGAGTTCAAACTCCGCAAACTTGTCGATGTCTTTTCCGCTTATCCGTCCTGTCCGCATGACCTTCTCCGCCATATCAAAGGTCGGAATATTCACAACAAATTCTCCCGTCTCTTGGATTATTTTGTAAGAGAAACGTTCTTTTCGAATACTCATTGCTATAAGCGGAGGCTTAACACTGGTTGGGATAATCCAAGCAATTGTCAAGACATTGTTTTGACCATCTTTGGTTTTTGATGAAACCATCGTCGCATTGTATGGGTGCAGCAGGTATAATGATTGATCCAAGGGAACCGTTACTTTTTCTGGGCCTTCAGGCATTTTTGAACAACTTCCAATACGATTCAAAGCTTTACAGATACTTAGCTTCGTTGGCTTGGTATGGAATATTTTACTCCATAAAAAGGCATACCACTAACTAGGTGTCGCCTACTTGTAGAGACCTTACTAGGCGATTTACTCAGGATTTTAATAGCTCTACTTCCCTCTACAATCTGCGTGGTTCAATTGACAGTGACCATAAAATGGCTAGCTCACGCTAGCTTCCAAATCAAATCCGATACAAAGATCATCTATGTCGACCTGGAAGAACATGCCAAACCCAAAGAACCCGCTGATATCATACTCTCAACACACAGTCATACTGATCATTGTGATCCCAAGAAAATCAAGGCAGTTCGTACAGATAACACCGTAGTTATTGCCCCCCAAAATTGTCATGAAAAAATTGGTGGCACCGTGCATGCTCTAAAGCCTGGAGAAGAAAAAGTGATTGACGATGTAACGATACGAGCCGTTGAAGCATATAATGAAACGCGCTTCCGCTCCCCAGGAAACCCATATCACCCCAAAGGATTGGGTGTTGGTTACATCATCAACATTGAAGGCAAACACATCTACCATGCCGGTGATACTGATTTTATCTCGGAAATGAAAGAACTTGGGTCAATTGATGTTGCTCTCCTACCAGTTGGTGGTACCTATACGATGGAAACCGATGATGGAGCAGATGCGGCTCTCGCCATAAATCCAAAAGCCGTTATTCCAATGCATACTTGGGGGAAACCTATTTCGGAATTCAAAGACAAGATTGAAGCCAATTCAAGCATACAAGTTGTTATCATGGAAGAGGAAGGCGAATTCACCGTAAACTAGCCTTGTTCACCTCCAAAGGTATCCAAATGAGTTGACGAAAAAGGAGTGAGTGTGACAATCTGTGACCATTGAAGTGCAACCACTCACTGCTCCTAACAAAGAAACAGAAGACTACCTGCGCCAAGATCTTCCTCTCAATGGATTGCCCCTATATGATCTCACTTTAGCCTGGGATTCGAGTGAATGGTTTATTGCTCGAGAAAACGGAACACTTGTCGGGTGTCTTATTGTATACACTGGGGGTCGTGGGATGTACAGTTTCTTTACTCGTGGCAACCCTCCAGCTGTTGATAAACTCTTAGCCAATTTGACTTATCCTACAGTGTTTGCAATTATCCCACAGGAGCATCGTCCAATTGCCAACGCTTATTACCAGTTTCTTTCCTACGGCACCTTTCTCCTGATGAAACTAGAAGAATCGCGGTGTCAAATGCCTACACTTCACAAGACCATTCGCATGACTTCAAAGGACCTACCTGAGGTAGACAGATTTTACTCAACAACTACTGCTGGGGCATGGAATCCAGCTCAACTCGACATCGGTCCCTTTTACGGAATCCGTGACCACAAGAAACTCGTATCGATTTGTGGAACAATCGGTGTCTATGAAGCTAGTCCAGGTGTTGCTGTAATTGGCAACCTTGTCACGCTCCCCGCATATCAGAATCGAGGTTATGGAACTAGCGTTCTCTGTACTGTTATTCGTGAACTCTTCGATAAATATCAGCATGTGACACTCATGGTAGACTCCGCTAACCTTGGAGCCATCCGCATTTATGGGCGGTTAGGATTTCTTGTTCATCGCAAACTAGATATCGGCGTCTGCCAACGACGTGAAATACACTAATATTTACTCATCAGAAAATCAAAGCTATTATGATCGTTTACTGGCCTTCTTTGGTTTTTTCTTCTTTGATCTCTCCGGTAACACATCTACCCAATTTTTATGATCTTTATCTCGGGATTCACCCATTATGTGATCTCCGATACGTTGAATCAAAGTTAGGACAGGGCGCCACCTACGATGTTTGGATATTAAATGATTTATCCAAGGGGATGAAAAGCGGCCAGTAACACTTTTAATCAACGACTTTCAACCCCGTCACGAGGCGTATTCAACGATACTATTCAAAAAGGGTACACTTTCACGTTCGCTGAGTCATTAGTGAGATTCGCGAATCTATTTTCTACCATCTTTATCGGGATTGAAAAAATGACTGCCATAGGGCTAGACGAGACAGAAATGATCGCGGTGTACAAGGCGATCAGGGCAGTTTAGATAAGATTAGGTTATTAGTTATTTTTATAGAAAGATTTTTATATTAATCGAAGGCTCCTCCAACCTACAACACGGAATCTGGGTGGAGTTCGTGTTGACCACACAATTGGAGGGATCCAAGAAATGGCTTTAACCGAAATCGAACTCGACTGCTGAAATGGGGGTCGCTGAACGCGCTGTCGCAAGTGCACCTAACCCTGCTCCGGTTGCACATCCTGAAGTGCGACGAGCTGTTATGCTTGCACTCACCTGCGTTAATCGGTGAAAGTAAAAATGAGTGCACCTAAAGCAGGGTCTTAGCGGTTCATTCGGTGACGGGTCTTCGCCGTCCTTCATGGCCACCAATCGCCGTTAGTGGAGAGTGAAGTGCATCTCTGATACGGCTTGAACTAAACCATGTGGGACTGTATTCTTTTGTAAGTCCTTAAAGGTCCGTTACCTCCGTGTTTGGTTCTTAGTCTACTGATTCTTGGCAGAGGGCTTTAGAGAAAAATATTTAATCTAGCTTGAGAAATCCGTTGGTGAGGCATATCCGGTGGAGTTCCATAAGTTGGATAATTAGCCCTTTTCGCCATGTGGATAGTGAGATTGGCGAATCTTTTGTTAGTCGATTGATTGGATTGATCTTAGGATGTCTGAGAAGAGATGGTTCGCAGGGTTCAAATGCGACAGGGTTAGTCCGAATTAGATTAATTGATTGTTTTTTCTTATAGTAAAATATTTATACTATTGCTGTGATACCCGCAGCAAATCAAGGGAGGCTTAGCCATGCCCCAACATCAAGAACCAATTGCACAAATCAAAGAGGTCGTTCGGGTGTACAAGAAACCTCTGCATCGACCGCGTAAAGGTGCAGCACGACGATTCGTAGGTTTCCTGAAACGCGAAAAGCAGACCATCCGCGCACTCGATAATGTCAGTTTTGACATTCACCCGGGTGAATGCGTAGCCCTCCTCGGACCGAATGGGGCAGGCAAATCCACTACGGTGAAGTTGCTCAGCGGGATCCTACACCCCACCTCAGGCGAAGTACGACTCTTCGGCATGGACCCCTATCATAACCGCATCGCCTGTGCCCTGCGGTATGGCGTGGTCTTTGGCCAACGCACACTCCTCTGGACCCATGTGCCCGTATTAGAGAGCCTGAAACTCTATCAAAAGATGTACGATATCCCGAAGCCCATCTTTGATGAACGCCTCAAAGAGTTCACAGAGATACTAGATATTGAGCAACATCTTCATAACGCTCCTCGACGCCTTTCATTAGGCGAGCGGATGCGGTGCGAAATCATCGCTGCGTTGCTCCACCAACCGGCGGTGATCTTCCTCGACGAACCCACTGTCGGGCTCGACGTCGTGGCTAAAAAGCGGATCCGTGACTTCATTCGACGGGTCAACCGAGAAGAGAACGTCACCGTTCTTCTCTGTAGCCACAGCATGCGAGACGTTGAGGAACTCTCGGACCGCATCATACTTATCAGTCGAGGCCACATTAGGTTCGACGGACCTAAACACCAACTCAAACGACAATGGAGTAACGAACGTAAAGTCCGAATTCTTTACAAAAAGGTGACCACCCAAAGCTGGCGTCGTCAACTCCAAGATCTTCCAGGAGTCATAGACCTCGAAGTGAACAATGGGCAAGTCGCTTGCCGAATTAATCAAGACCAGCTTCCTATCACAGAACTTTTACAAACAGTAATGAGGCTCCTTGTAGTTGATGACATCGAAGTCACTGAACCCAATCTCGAGGACATCATCCGTGATATCTTCGGAGATGAAAACCGACCATTACGCCAATTACCGGAGGTAAGCTAGATGGGTTCCAGGAATATTTTCCGTCAACTCCGGCTTCTTCCCGATTACATCCGACTTTCCTTTCTTCGAATTTCAGAGAACAAACTCCAAATTTTTGGTGCGTTCTTTAGCACAACTGTCAACCTAGTCATGTATATCCTATTTTGGGGTGTGATCACATACCAAATCCCCGTCCTCACCGGTTTTGGCTGGGCTATCTGGGGTCGCGGAGAGCTCACCTTCCTCATTGGCATGACAGAAGTCGCATGGGGCTTTGGGGCTTTCTTCTGGATGGGAATCTGGGAAATTCACTGGTATATCACTGAAATCGGCATTGAAACCTTCCAGATTCGCCCAGCTAGCTCACTATACCAAATCCTTGCAACCTCTTTTTGGGCTGGCGGTCTCGTTCAACTGGGTGTTGGGGCGTTGATGTTAGGTTTGTCTGTCTTCACCTTTGGGTTAGTGATATCACCATTCAGTATAGGTCTAGGCTTTCTAGCGTTACTTTTAGGTCAAGCAGCCTTGTACTTGCTTTGGGCATGCCTGTGTTGTCTCGCCTTTTGGATAGGCCGCAATGAAGGGCTATTGGAACTCTCTGATGCGCTGGAATACAACTTCTCGCGAATGCCCATTGATGTGATGCCAGCAGGTGTCCAGTACTTCCTGCTCTTCGTGTTTCCTGTGATGTTCATCTCTACAGTCCCCACCATGATCATGCTACATATGATTCCCTTAATTCCTGCATTGGGCTATTTGGCCATAGCTGTAATTCTTGTGATTCTTTGGCTTGTGATTTTGCAAATTACCTGGAGTCGTGGACTCAAACGTTATCAACCTGTCGGAGGCTAATTCAGATGGCAATACGGACACGGCTAGAAAGCTACTTGGCAGTTACGCGCATTTCCTTGCGCAATACTCGGCAATACACCGTAGACTTTCTCACCAATTTTGCTTTCTTCCCAGCCCAAATGATTGCACTAGGTTTAGTCTACTGGATTGTCTATCTTCAGGCATGGTTACAAAATGGTTCACTCGTAATTGGGGGGTTTAATTATCTTGAACTCATCAGTTACCTTTTCATTGCCCTCATAATCTCACGAGCTCTACCGCGATGGCGCCTCAGTGTGGAAATTGAAAACGACATCGATCGTGGTCCCCTAGTATCGTATCTCTCCAAGCCCATCGACTATGCAGGATTTCGATTCTTCAGTGAACTTCCCCGTTCGTTACTCTACATCGTATTCGGAGGATTGACCTACCTCATTACCATGTTCTTTCTTCCCCTTCCGATGCCTAGCTTGTACAATTTCTTACTTTTCATCCCTTTCTTCCTCAACGCCTATCTTGTTGCCTTCCTTTTAGTCTTCACAACGTCTTTGGGAACCTTCTGGATTAACCGGCAATGGTGGCTCCGGAACCTCCTAAGCCTCCTTATGGTCATCGCCGGTGGTGGGCTCATCCCTCTTAGTTTCTTTCCACCCTCTCTACAGCTCGCATTCAGTCTCTTGCCCTTCCAATACTGCTATTACATTCCTGCAATCATACTCCAAGGATATTATCTACACGAACAGTTGTTGCCTATTGCTATACTCAGTTTTATCTGGTTATTGATTCTCTGGCTTCTGGCTCGGTTTGTCTGGAATCAAGGTCGCCGGAGGTATGAGGGACCTGGAGGCTAGTTCAGTCAAGGATGTTGATCTGGTTTCCTTCATTTCGTTTTAAAATGTAGAACTTAAGTACTAAGTTAAAACAGTCAAGACGATTCCATGACATACATCACCTTATCTGGTAAACAAATCAATTACGAAGATCTGGGTGATGGGCTCCCCTTAGTTATGATTCATGGATCATTGTGTCGACATCGACTCTGGGACCAACAGCGTGCACTATCCAAGGAGGCGCGGTTAATCCTTCTGGATTTACCCGGGCATGGCGAATCTGACCCACTCGAAGGGGCAATCACAATTCCACGGTTTGCCAATATCGTTGCACAACTAATCCACGCACTAGGAATAGAATGGATGGTTCCGGTTGGACACTCCCTGGGCGGTGCAATTGCCCTCCAACTTGCCTTGGATTTTCCTGATTTGCTGCAGGGGCTAATCCTAATTGGTACAGGCGCGAAATTGGGTGTCTTACCTGCAATCTTAGAAGGTTTGAAGGCGGATTTTCAAACTGGGATCGATTTAACCATTGGACATCTCGCTTTTGCCCCTGGAGCTGATCCGAAGTTAGTAGAGCTGAGTAAGGTTGAGTTCCAGTCCTGCAACCCAGATGTTGGGTATGCCGATTTTGTTGCGTGCAATCAATTTGATATACGGGAGCAAGTACAGGCAATTGAGGTTCCGACGCTTGTAATCGTGGGTCGGGAGGATCAGTTGACTCCTGTCAAATGGTCCAAATTTCTTGCTGATTCTATGCCTACTGCTGAGTTATGCATCATTGAACAGGCAGGGCATCTTGTGATGCTAGAACAACCTCTTAAGGTGAATCAGGTAATCTCCGCATTTCTAAATACGCTCTAAGTCTGTTGTGAATTTGTGGTCTGAAGGAAATGCCGTAATGGGAATCCGTATAAACTGGCTGCGGTATATTCAGCCCGCTTCTCGTAAGGGCGGAGACGCTTGAGAAGTTTGGAAGGATGGTCGCATTGGCGGGATCACATATGCCACCCAGCTGTTGGCGATTCTTCTAGTCTCCGCCCCCCGCCAATTACCCACACTGATTCTTTTTTATTCTACTCATAACGAAGAATACTCAAAGTCATACAGGAAGCGAACGCGGTGCCTGAATTACCGGATATTGTCCTTTTGGTTCAAAGTATGACAGCTGGTCTTGCTTCCAAACAGATTGTCCATACCAATGTAAATCAGCCAAAGGTATTGAATCAATCGGTTTCCAAATTCCGGAAGAAAGTGATGGATAGAATTTTCCAATCCTTCCAGCAACGGGGGAAATGGATACTCAGTAAGTTAGATAATGAATGGACACTGGCATTTAACTTAGGGATGGGCGGAGAGTTGCGATTACAATGGCCACCACTTGTGCCTAATCCAAAACGGGAACGTGTGGTTTTCTCACTTTCCAATGGTAGTCAGCTTTGGGCACATTTCTGGTGGTTCGGCTATATTCATCTTCTCAAACCAGGTGAATTGAAACATCATCCACAGATAGGAACTCTCGGAATCGAACCGTTAAGTGATGAGTTTACAGAAACGGAATTAGCTTCAATGCTTGAAGGAAAACGAGGACGTATCAAAGGTTATTTGCTTGATCAACGCTTCATCGCTGGAATAGGAAACGTGTATATTCAAGATATCCTCTGGCACGCCCGTCTTCATCCTGATCGCAAGGCTAATTCATTGCAATCCACTGAAGTAAAGAATTTACATCAAGCAATTCGGCATGTACTTCAAGAGGGAATTCGATATGGACCGGGACCAGGAGAGCAAGATCTGTGGGGAAATCGAGGACAATGGGGAAAAATCGCTGGATGGCCACAAATTGCCTATAGGACCGGCAAGCCATGTCCAACATGTTCAACTCTAATCGAAGAATTGCGCGTTGGTAATACGACAAGTTACCTATGTCCGACTTGCCAAGTCTAGCAACCGGACAACTCTTAGCTAACTCGTGAGTATAGTCTGTCCCCAATGGTGAAAGTAACATGGCACGGAAAGCAATTCAAGACCAGTGGTCTGACTGGGGCTCCGTCTGCTGGGGATGTGGACGGAACAATCACCATGGACTCCAGTTGAAAAGTTATTGGGAGGGTGAAGAAGTAGTTGCAACCTTCCAACCTCAATCCTATCATCTGGCATTTCCCGGAGTATTATGTGGGGGAATTATTGCCACGCTAATTGATTGCCATGCCACTAATGCAGCAAATGCCGTGGCATATAGAGCCGAGGAACAGAAATTAAACTCAAATCCACCCAAAGGCTATGTTACGGGCTCCCTCTTTGTCAAATACCTCAGACCTACACCGGTTAAAAGCTTGGTTACCCTTCGAGCAAAGGTCAAAGAAATCAGTGGTCGTAAAGTAACAGTAACTTGTTCATTATATGCAGAGGAAAATGAATGCGCACGGGGTGAAGTAGTCGCTATCCAAGTCCGCTAATCAACTATCGCATTGTGTCATTTCAGCAATGGGCTTGACACGGTTCATACACTGGCTTAATTTTACAAAGGTTAATGAGGGAAATCGCCGCCATGATTGTTCGGTGATACCTTCTTGAAGAAACGGATTCAACCACACATACGGCTCGGTGAAGGCGATGTAGCTAATGTGGTTTTCATCGCAGGAAACCCAGATCGTATTCCAAAAATCGCTGCAAAAATGAAGGACGCCGAAGAAATCGGGAATTACCGTGGATTAGTCTCCTATCGAGCTTTTACACCCAAAGGTGTCGAAGTAACCGTGGCAACTTCAGGAATGGGGACGCCTTCGACACATATTGTAATCGAAGAGTTAACGAAATTAGGTGCCAAGACATTCATTCGGATTGGCTCGTGTGGTGGAGTCAACCCTGAAGTGAAAACTGGGGATGTGGTTGTGGCAACGGGAGCGGTTCGAGATGAACTCACGAGTACTAATTATGCTCCAATCGAATACCCTGCAGTAGCGACTCCCGAAATCTATTCAGCGTTATTAACTGCGATTTGGGGGCTTCTACCGACTGACCGAATTCATGCTGGTATTGTTTGGTCCACCGACATCTATTATGATCATCGCGAAGCTGATATCCTTGGGCGCTGGACACGAGCTCAAGTGCAATGTGTTGAAATGGAATCCTCTTTACTTTTTATTTTTGCTCAAACCCGGGGATTACAAGCAGGGTCAATCCTTGCCTGTGATGGCAACCTTCATGGTGCGCAGAAAGGCGAACAAACTGATGAAACCGAAAAAAGTGGTGAACAAGATCCCTTACTCGTTGAAGCAATTGCAAAGGAAATTGAGGCGGCGATAAAAGCCGTCGATGAATTATACGCATCTGATTAAGCATCTAGCAACCGTAAGGGATAGTGATAAGAAGCCTTAATGAGAATAAACAATATTAAGGAATAACTCTCCAATCAACAACCCTCCAGCCCCTTTAACCTCTCCATGCAGTTTAGGTAATTCCTTGTTACCGTGAAGGGTCAACAAATAGGCGAGTGATATAATGGCCCGATGTATGCTTGGTCGGCATGACTATATCCAAATGTATGCACGACTGAACAATGATCCAGAAGGTCCAATTGAAGGGGTAATGGATGTATGCCGCCGATGTGGAGCTCAGAAACCCGTCCAGGGTTTGCTGCGGAAGGGAGCGAAGTTATTCAACGAAAAAGGGCAATGGCTCACAACGGTTGAAAAAGCAGCGGTAATCTAAAGGTTTCAACCAAAAACATTAACAGGTTTTTTACTTCAAGTCTGTTGAAATTTCCCACTTCAGTTGGTGTCTGTTATGCGCGATTCACTTCGTGGTTGGAACCTGGTTCGCGTTCAATATTTGATTGTACTCCTTTGTATAATGATGGCTTATTTTATTTTGCGTGGGCGTTCTCCTCTTCTACATCTCAGACCTGGTCATCGTTTGGAATCGATTCAACACACCCATCTTCTATGCTAGTCTAATCATCTCCATCACATATCTCCTTGGGCAACTACTAGTTCAACTGACCCCACTTATTCTAAACCAACACTGAGAAATAACCAAAACACGCTAGACATCTTCGACGTGAAATACCACTAGATCCAAGTGTGTCAGCGCCTCCTCAACAATTGGACCTTTTTGCATACAAGCTTGAGCAAAATCACTTCCACGCACTGTTAGAAATCGTTCTCCGAAACCTACATTCATTTGCTTGAGTAAATCAGAAGGAAATCGAAGTAGATATTCCTTTTCAAAGAAAACAGTACCTAGGACTTGAATCTTTACAGATGGATCGAATCGTCTCTTCGTTGTGATTGCAAAACCCCCTGACTTCCGACTCGCGGGAACAACGATGAAGTCATCCTTTGCTGTGAATTCGTACTCATTCCAAGCCGATGGAGGTATGGGCAGCTGTCCTTCTGAATCCATTACAATCCACCCATAAGTCCATTTTCCCCCCTTCACAAGCTGTGGCAATGTGAACATCTCCCAAATGTTGATCGGATTTCTTTCTGGTGTCGCAACTAGTAAAGATTTATGTACTGTCACTTTGACAAAGCTCATTCATTAACCAATTTTGGTGAACTATACCATGAGTACGCATTGTCATGACATGAAAAAGGGCCAAATCTTCACCTGTGAGGATTGTGGGCTTGAACTCCAAGTCGTTGCTGAATGCACGGAATGTGAAACAGAAGAAGGCACTTGTGGCTG
>JBHLPI010000053.1:0-14131 GCA_048939595.1 Promethearchaeota archaeon
ATTATGGTGATCGCCATAGCATCGATCTTTTTTGGCGTCTTGTATGGCGAGTTCATGGGGATTGACATTACAGGACTGCAACTCAATAATGTCTATGTGTATCAACAGCTCAAGTACTCACCTTTTGGTGAAGGTATGAAAAACATCCTGTTCGTGCTTTTCCGGTTCTTCGATTTCGACGGAGGCGTCAATTGGTTCCTCGATGCCAACAGCCCCTATAACGCCTGGATCCTCGATCCCGTCAATGGGCACACTACCCCCATCTGGTTCAGCGCCTTTGAAATGCCAGAAGATCTACCCGACACGGTAGCCAGTCCTACCTGGATTCTGTTCGTTCTAAGCATTATGATTGGATTCATCCACCTCAGCATCGCCATCGGCTTCGATGCCATCAACAAACTCCGTCACCGCGACGTGAAGCACGCTGTCTTCGGACCAATCATCTGGCTCTTCTTCCTTTGGGGACTTGCTTACATGATTTTCCAGTTCGGCATCAACTTTATGATGTGGCCAATCATTGAGATGGTTCTTTTCCTCATCCTACCCGCCATAATGATGTTCCTGGGTGGAATGGTGTTCTTCGGCTTTATGGATGGCTTCATGGAAGGCTTGGAACACCTCATTGAAAGCATTAGCAACACTATCAGCTACTCTCGTATCCTCGCCCTTAACATGGCCCACGCCGGCTTCGCAAAAACCTTCCTTTTCCTCGGCGGTATCGCTGCTGCTGAAGTAAATGCCATCATTGCCCAACTCTCCACAAGTGGCATAATGACATGGGTCATGTTCTTCGCCATGCTCGTCCTTGGTACTGTCTTCGTCCTCCTAATGGAAGGATTGCTATCGTTCATTCACACACTACGTCTTCACTGGGTAGAAGCCTTCCTGAAATTCTATGCCGGAACTGGTTATGAGTATAAACCACTCCGATTACCCGAAAATTGGACGATCACATCCACCTAATCTCTGTGACTAATCATGCTCCAGGTAGCCCTTCTAAACATTGGCCAAGTCTACACCGCATTCGGTGCTGTGCTTGCTGCAGGGCTTGGAGCTGCAGGCGCCGCAATCGGCATCGGATTCAGCGGAAGCGCCATGGTTAGCGCTGTCGCGGAGAAACCTGAGTCATTCAGCAAGAGCATGATTACCGTTGTTCTTGCCGAAGCCCTTGCCATCTATGGATTGCTGGCTAGCTTCATGCTGCTAATGCGGATAGGTTCGATCATGAATGAAGCCCAAGGATTGGTCGCCCTTGGTGCGGGTTTGGCAATTGGTCTCTCTTGTATTGGGGCAGGCATCGGCATCGCTAAAGCAGGGAGCGCCATGGCAACCAGTACTGCAGCTGCACCCCAAACCTTCAGTAAAGCACTTGTGTCTGTGGTTCTTGCCGAAGCTTTGGCTATTTATGGGCTGTTGACCAGCTTTATGCTTTTAATGCGGATTGAGTCTGCCACTAACGTCGGGCAAGGATTGGTCGCCATAGCGGCTGGTCTCGGAATTGGTCTCGCTGCTTTTGGTGCGGGTATTGGCATCTCCCAAACTGGGGCTGCACTCAATAAAGCCCTAGTTATTGCTCCCGAATCATTCAGTAAGGGTCTTGTTGGCGTCGTGTTAGCTGAAGCGTTGGGAATTTACGGGCTTCTGGCTAGTTTCATGCTCCTAATGCGTATCGAATCTGTAGCGTTCCTTAGTCAAGGATTGATAGCGATTGCTGCAGCCTTGGGAGTAGGTCTAGCCGCATTTGGTGCAGGTATTGGTATTGCCAAGAGCGGGGCTTCTCTATCTGAGAGTCTGACGAAGCGCCCGGAGGTGTTTAGCAAAGGCCTCGTCTCTGTGGTGTTGGCGGAGGCGTTGGGGATCTACGGGCTTTTGGCGAGCTTCATGTTGTTGATGCGAATCGAAGCATCGACCCTTGTTGCTCAAGGCTTAGTAGGGATTGGAGCGGGCCTCGCCGTAGGAATTGCAGGACTTGGGGCAGGCATCGGCATCGCTGCGGCAGGTGGTGCACTGAGCAAAGCTCTGGTCGAAGCTCCCGAATCATTTAGCAAAGGCTTGGTTAGCGTTGTCTTAGCGGAGGCGTTGGGGATCTACGGGCTTTTGGCGAGCTTCATGTTGTTGATGCGGATCGAATCCGTTGCCGTCGATGCCCAAGGGTTGATAGCTGTGGCTGCTGCGTTAGGCGTGGGATTAGCGGCGTTCGGTGCTGGAGTTGGCATTGCCTCTGCAGGGGCGTCCTTGTCAAGAAGTCTTGTTGATCGTCCTGAGGTCTTCAGTAAGGGTCTTGTCAGCGTGGTGTTGGCGGAGGCGTTGGGGATCTACGGGCTTTTGGCGAGCTTCATGTTGTTGATGCGGATCGAATCGGTAAGCTTCATCGGTCAAGGCACGGTGGGATTAGCAGCAGCATTAGCCATTGGGCTGGCCGCTATTGGGGCAGGGTTTGGTATAGCGAAAGCAGGTTCAGCAATCAACCGGACTCTTGTTGTTGCTCCTAGCGCTTTCAGTAAGGGTCTGGTTAGTGTGGTGTTAGCCGAAGCGCTTGGGATTTATGGCTTGTTAGCTAGTTTCATGTTATTGATGCGAATAGAGGGGATAACGGATATAGGTCAAGGCTTCATGGGAATGGCTGCAGCTATTGCTGTGGGTATAGCCGGCATCGGCGCTGGGATTGGTATTGCTTCTGCTGGAAGCGCTCTCTCTGAAAGTCTTGCGGAACGTCCCGAAATCTTCAGCAAGGGACTCATAGGGGTGGTTCTTGCTGAAGCCTTGGCAATCTATGGGTTACTTGCTGGCTTTATGTTATTAATGCGGATTGACACGATTGCTGTGGACCCCACGGGAGTCGCACAGGGCCTCGTTGGTATTGGGGCTGGAATAGCAATTGGTCTCGCTGCTTTTGGTGCCGGTCTTGGCATTGCGCGTGCAGGGGCTAGCATGTCACGAACCATTGTCTACGCCCCCGAATCATTTAGCAAAGGCTTAGTGAGTGTCGTATTGGCAGAGGCTTTGGGTATCTATGGACTGCTCACCAGCTTCATGTTGCTCATGCGAATCGACAGTGTGACCCAGATCGGTCAAAGTGTAGTCGCTATTTCTGCTGGTTTAGCCATTGGGCTTGCAGCGATTGGGGCTGGATTCGGCATCGCCCTAGCGGGGGCCGCTTTATCACGAAGCCTTGCTGCTCGTCCTGAGGTCTTCAGTAAGGGTCTTGTCAGCGTGGTGTTAGCCGAAGCCCTCGGGATTTACGGGTTATTGGCTAGTTTTATGCTCTTGATGCGTATTGGCACAGTCTCCGATATCACACCAGGATTTCTCGCCGCTGGTGCAGCTTTGAGCATCGGCTTAGCCGCTATTGGGGCGGGTATAGGCATCGCGAAAAGTGGTTCGTCTTTGTCAGAAGGTTTAGTTCATCGTCCAGAGATCTTCAGTAAAGGCTTAGTTGCTGTTGTATTAGCAGAAGCTTTGGGAATATATGGACTCTTATCAAGTTTTATGCTACTTATGAGAATGGAATCTGTAACCGCTATCGGACAGGGATTAGTCGGAATCGGGGCGGGAGCCGCAATAGGGCTAGCTGCCATCGGAGGCGGAATCGGCATTGCCTTGGCTGGTGCCGCACTCTGCGTGAGCCTAGTAACAGCTCCTGAGGTATTTTCCAAGGGCTTGGTAAGTGTTGTATTGGCGGAGGCGCTTGGGATTTATGGCTTGTTAATGAGCTTCATGCTGATAATGCGGGTTGAAAGTGTGACTCTTCTCACCCAAGGCTTAATGGCGTTAGGTACTGCTCTAGCAGTAGGCTTTGCCTGTTTTGGAGCAGGTTTTGGTATTGCCCATGCCGGCGCCGCATTGGCTCGAACAATATCCGTGGAGCCAAGTGCCTTCAGTAAAGGGCTCGTTGCCGTTGTCCTTGCTGAAGCTTTGGGTATTTACGGGTTATTGGTCGGCTTCATGGTCGTGATGCGAATTGAATCAGCAGCGTTTGCAGCCCAAGGATGGCTAGCTATTGGTGCAGGCTTAGCGATTGGAATCGCGGGAGTTGGTGGCGGTCTAGGGATTGGGTATTCCGGTGAAGCGTTATGTACAGGAATCCGGTCTTCGCCGGAGTCTTTCAGTAAAGGTTTGGTTGCCGTGGTCTTGGCAGAGGCGCTTGGGATTTATGGCTTGTTGACGGCGTTTATGTTGGTGATGCGGTTAGATGCAATTACGGACATCGGGGCGTTTGTGGGAGTAGCAGCTGCCGCCACAGTGGGATTGGGGGCGTTGATGGCAGGGATTGCCATTGGTTGGGCTGGTGCAGGGTTGATTGGTGCAATTGCCAAGAAGCCAGGTATCTTTAGTAAGTCAATGGTGCCTGTGGTGCTGGCGGAGGCACTCGCAATTTATGCATTGCTTGTGTCATTTATGTTGATTATGCGGATCTGAGAATATGTGATTGAGAGGTAACTTGGTTGTCCTCTTCCTATTTTCACGCTGCTAGTGGCGTTCAGGCTCATCATACAGATTTTAGGTACATTCTATAGGATTAGAGAAAAGGTCAAGAATTGTTAGAACTAGTTAGTACTCTGAAATGGTGGTGCAATAAAGGATGGAAGATCGATATAGCCGATTCCGCGTGCTGGATGGAATTGGTGAAGAGGGTCTAGCGCGAATTCGTGAAGCAAAAGTTGCGGTTGTTGGGATTGGTGGATTGGGGAGTGTGTCGGCTCGACAATTGGCTTCGCTTGGGATTGGCACGCTTCGGATTGTGGACCGGGATATTGTTGAGTTGTCGAATCTGCAGCGACAATTACTGTATACGGTTAAGGATGTGGGGAAACCAAAGGTGGAGGTGGCGATGAATCGCCTGAGACAGATTAACGCAGATGTTTCGGTTGAACCCTGGGCTCTTTCGGTGACGGAAGCTACAGCGAATCGTGTAGTAAAGGGGATGGATGTGGTGGTGGATGGATTAGATAGTTTCAAGCCACGGTATGCCTTGAATCGTGCTTGCGTGCAGCAAGGAATCCCGTATGTGTTTGCCGGGGCATTAGCAGGTGTGGGTAATCTTACCACTGTAATTCCTAAGAAAACCGCCTGTCTGGAATGTGTTTTTGGCGGCTTAGAGGAAGATCAGCCAACTTGTGCGACGGTTGGGATCTATCCAACGGTGTTGGGTGTAATCGCAAATCTGCAGGTACAAGAGGTGTTGCATCTAATTCTGCACCAACCCCCATTATTAGCGAATGAACTTCTTATGTTTGATATCACACGTTTTCGACTTGACCAGATTCCTTTGCAATCCCATGAGAATTGTCCAGTCTGCGGTCCCGCTGCTAAACTAGCGGAACCTGAGATTCAAGCTGGGCTTGAAATAACGGAATTGTGTACGGAGGAGACGTTCTTGGTACATGCACAGGCCGCTATTCCGATTAATATCGAAAAAGCAACTGCCCTGCTACGACAAAAGTATACTATTCTGGCTCACACATCATTAGGCTTACAAATACAGTTTGCGAAAGGAATTGAAGTCAGTATTGTTGGTGAGGGCAACATCTTGATTCGGGGGATTGACTCTCAACAAAAAGCAGAATCAATCTATCGTCAAGTTTTCAGTGAAATTGGCGATGCACTGATTCATTAGAATGAATTCAAACTATCCCCGCTTGATTCTCAGATTTTCAAGAGCTGTTTGGTCGTTAGAGGAAAGCTGGTTGGGTTATGCAGACTATTCGATTGATAATATCGAAATCGATGATTCAGCTGGTACAACGACATACACGAAGGGCACAGGTACACCTACTCCACCTGGCATCCCAGGATTCCCTTTCGCAGCCATCGGATTAAGGCTCCTCATTCCTGTTGCTTTAGTGCCTTTGAATCCCAGACGAAATGCTGGAACCATGGAGTAATACTAGTTGAGAAGATGTGTTTGAAGTCTTCCCAACGCTTTTTATCTTTCTTAGCTTTGTTGTTATTGAGGTGGCCTGTATTGACTGAGGCTGATCTTTTCGATGGTGCAGAAGTAATTATCTCTATAAAAGCAACGCATGAAATTCGTGATGAAACCGGATTTAACACACTAGAGAAAACGAAAGGTGAATTGGTTCTTACAGAAAAAGAGTTTGTCTTTCTTGAAGTAAAGGGTACGTTCAAGAAAGAAAAGAAGCGACTGCATGCCTTTCCGTCTAATCGACTTGTTGGTCAAAGTTATGAAAGGTGGAGTGGTGGGCCCACCCTAATGTACTTGACTTACGATGATGAATCTGGAAATTCAAAGTATCAGATTTATTCAGTGAGTAAAGGCGATTATGATAAGTTCATCGGAAAAGTTCATGAACTGCGACTAATCTGACAAGTACATTTCTCATTTGCTTGCTCCGGTGAGTTGGGCATCATAACTTTTCCTAGCTTCGACAGAAGCAAAGGGTTCGAGGTGAACGACCGTATATTCTTCGATTTCTTCTTCCTCATCACTTCGTTTCTCGTGAAGAATTAAGTAGGTTCGTACTCCTTCTTTGACAGACAGATAGGCCATTCGTTTATCAAGGGTAAGTAGGGACCAATCCTGCTTTTTTGCATATGCGATGATTTCCTCGTCAACGTGACCAACTAGATCCGGATAATCATGAACCGAATGACACACCCAGTTGTTCGATAGGAGCATTTGATAAAGTTGACCTGCAAGCGTTTTTCGAGATGTGCTTAGATTTTCATCAAAAAGGATTTCTTTTTTGCTCATATTTGTTCAACCACGATATTGACTGATTTGTCATTACCGAAATCGCATCAACTCACATTGGCAGGTTATAGGATCAGGGCTCTTCGTATTATATTAGGGTCGAGTTGATCGGCTTTTCCATTCATGACTGCTTTGAGGTTAAGTGTCTCATACCATTTTAGGTTTAGAAAACCTAATACTATACCAAAATGGAAGGGATATCCGATTAGGGCTTGTTCACTATCCGTTCGGATTTGTATGTGCGCATTGTGTTCAAATACCCCTAGACTCTGTTGTAGCTCATATGCTTCCCAGCTTCTTGAAATGAGCTCTTTGTAATAACTAGATTGGAGTATTCGAACTCGTTCTTCGAAGTTCCTAGCTAAAAGGGCTCTTTGGCATAAATCCAATGACAAACGGTAAGGTGTCTTGATGAGAAGTTCTTCAGTTTCTGTTGAAGAAAAACCGAGAAAATGTGAACGGAGGGTAATCATCAGGTTCATTAAATCGATTTCCGTACCTACTAGTCTTGCAGTGATTTCCCGATCCTGTTCCTCAAGTTTTTGTATCTCTCTAAACAGGTTTTGAATCACAGTAGTATCAAGGCTGTGTTCAATAAGAAACAGGTTTCCAGTCTCTTCATATTGGGGGAGTAAATTTTGTATTTCGAGTTGAAAGAATGGTTCAGAAATGTCGGAAACCATCGAATGTAGATCTTTTGCCTCAAGGAGTGCCATGAGCTGACCTGCGGTAAATGGCTCTAAAGGTATAAGCAATCTTTCTGCAGTGGCCTGGCTTGATCTTGAAGTATATAGTCGAAGAATACTCTTTACTACTTCTTTTTGGAATTTTCTGGTAATCCATGTCATTAGTGTCTGATTGGCAGTGGGAATATCATTTTTGATTTCAATTAGTACCTTGTTGAAATCTGATTGTAAAACACGCTCAACTTCGATCGGCGCAGTCGATTCACCCATATCTTGAACTAGTTGAGCATAACTGGTAGAATCAAGAATCCTTAGAGCACTAAACATATCTCGGGCACCAATGAGTGCATCCCACTGATCTGGGGAAAGGATATCTGCCTTCATTGACCGAATCTTGGCATTGATGAAACTATATCGAGCCACTGACATTGCTTATCATCTCTCATGTAACCTTATGATAAATTTTCGCCTTATTCCTTCGATTCTTTTCGTCTTCCAAATAGGCCTGCAAGATAGAAGAGCGTCAAAAACATCATCAGTATCCCAATTAGCGCTCCAATCAACGCTCCAATAATGTCACCGTTATGACCAAAAATGTAAGGTCCTACAATCCATCCGACTAACGCGAAAACTAGAATCTCACATCCAATAGTTGTGTATCGAAATGCTTTTCCCATCGTGCTGGGGGGTTCATCACTCATTTGACTCACCAGATGGCATTTGAGATTTGTTGAAAGGCGATAATTATCATCTAACTCTTAAGGTTTCGGAAGATTATCCAATTCCAGAAATTTAGCGGATGATAACGCTTATTAGGATAGGTCTTTGTTGAAAGGCGATTAACGACTAAGGTATTGTGAAATTCTTTTGGTGTAAACGATGAGCGAGGTCTTATCTGGTATCCATAATGCTGAGGCGAAAGCCGCGAAGATTATTGAGGACGCCCAAGCAAAAGCAGAGCAAATTAAGCGTGAAGCTGAACGCCAGGCCCGTGAAACCGAGCAAAAAGTTCGAAATGAACTGGCTGAACAAATTGCCGTTCAGCAGAAGGGTGTGGAGAAAAAAGCCCAAACGCAATCCAAGACTATTCTTTCTAATGCTGAGCAAGAGGCATCCTCTATCGAAGAACTAGGAAAGAAGAACATGAAGAAAACCGTTGATTTCATCGTTTCTTCCGTTTACACGTTTGGGGGTGCAGACAAGTGAGTAACGTCTCATCCACAGATCAAATCGAGCAGATGATTATCAACGCGGCAAAAGCTGATGCCAAACGCATAGTACGCGAAGCTGAAGTCATAGCACGAGAACTAATCGAAACCGCTCAAGAAAACGCCAAATCCAATCTCGCTGGATGGACAGCCCGCCAAAAACAAATGGCTGAAAGATCAGGTGATCGGATTATCGGAAAAGCTCGAAATGAGGCTCATATGCGGATAATGAGTGCAAAAGCCAAGATTATTGATGCAGCGTTCCAAGAAGCCCAAAAGCAATTTGGGAAGGAACGGAGTACCGCTCGATATAAAGCATTCCTAAAAAATCTCATCACTAATGCAGGAATTCAGATTGGTGGTGGGGGTCTTATTGTTCTTGCTCGAAAGGAAGACCAAGATGTAATTTCAAAGATTACAGGTCTTGGAACAGCAATTTCAAAAGCAACTAATCAGAGTACCAAAGTTATTGTTGGTAAAAAGGCACATGAGATGATTGGCGGGGTTATGGTTCAGAACAAAGAAGGCAATATCACAGTGGATTCTCGGGTTGACACCTTGCTCTCTCAAGTTGAAGTGAAATATCGAAACGAAATCGCCAAGTCACTCTTTCCAAAGGAAAAGACTTCTGAGAAGCCTAGCACGTAACTCCTTTTCGAGAACTCGGCTTTCAATACACAATGTTAAATAAATGAGATGCGTTGAATGCCTCAATATTAACGCTCGCATTCGAATTTCCTATAATAATCGCTGGACGTGTCCTTGACGACTGAACCCCTTCCTCCCCACACTCAAGACGCAGCCCAAGTCATGGAGCAGCTGAAAGTTACTAAAGATGGGCTCGGTCAAGAAGAGGCCCAACGTCGATTAGCGGAATATGGGCCCAATGCTCTGGAAGAGGTCAAAGGACCAAGTCCCCTTTCCATGTTCCTTTCACAATTCAAAGAAGCATTGGTAATCATTCTCATTTTTGCGGCTATAATTTCCTTGATTGTTAATCTTTATTCTAGCATAGTAACAGGGCATCCCGAACCGCCCATAGATGCCATCGTTATCATGATTATTGTCATTATCAATGCAATCCTTGGCTTTACTCAGGAATATCGGGCTGAGAAATCCATTGAAGCCCTCCAAAAAATGGCTGCACCACAAGCCCATGTGCTTCGAGATGGAGAACCGATGGACATCCCTGCAACCGAAGTAGTGCCTGGTGAAATTCTACGATTGGAAATGGGCGACCGTCTTCCCGCTGATGCCCGGCTGATTGAGTCGCACAACATCTATACTGACGAGGCATCACTCACAGGGGAATCAATGCCCGTCAAGAAAGAAGCGGACAAGATTCTTGATCGCAATATCCCCTTGGGGGATCAATTCAATATGGTTCATGCCGGTACTGCAATCACCTCAGGTCGGGGACTTGCAGTAGTAACCGAAACGGGAATGAATACCGAAATCGGACGGATTGCAGGCTTTATCTCGGAGGCTGGAGAGAAGGAGACCCCTCAACAGAAACGGATGCGGCAACTAGGTCGACAACTTGGAATTGCCATTCTGGTAATCTGCATGATTGTATTGACTGTTCAGGTCGTTGTTGCATGGGTCATGACCATGCTAAATCCTACAACTTTCCTTGACCTCTTCGTAATTGCAGTCGCACTCGCTGTTGCAGCAATCCCAGAAGGTCTACCTGCTGTGGTAACGATAACTTTGGCTTTAGGCGTCCAACGGATGGTGAAACGAAACGCTATCATCCGCCGGCTCCCTGCTGTTGAAACCTTAGGTTCCGCGGATATTATTTGCTCTGATAAAACCGGTACCCTAACCAAAGATGAAATGACAGTACGCGAGCTCTATGTACCTGGATACTCAGTTAATGTCACAGGAGCAGGATATTCTCCCCATGGAACATTTTCAACAGAAGATCAAACGATTGATCCGTTGCAAAATGATCAACTAGCCTTGCTTCTACGTATCGGTACTCTTTGTAGCAATGCTGTGATCCGAGAAGAAGAAGGTAGGTGGCATGTGGTAGGCGATCCCACAGAGGGGGCTTTGGTCGTTGCAGCTCAGAAAGCAGGATTAAACGAGAGGATATTGAATAAATATCCTCGTATCGCCGAGTTACCTTTTGATCCTGACCGCAAACGTATGTCCACTCTCCATGACACCCCAGAACAGGAAACCATCGCTTATATCAAAGGCGCTCCTGAAGTTGTATTGGAACAAAGTACTCATATTTTTACAGCCAACGGGATTCAAGCCTTAACAAAGGAACTACGGGCAGAGATTCTTAGCAACAATGATAAAATGGCTAACAAAGCTTTCCGTGTTATTGGAATGGCATATCGGGTTTGTCCCGAAGATCTCTGTGACATCTCGCCAGAAGGCGTCGAATTTGATCTTATCTTCGTGGGGCTAGTCGGTATGATGGATCCCCCACGTCCTGAAGTATACGATGCTATCAAAACAGCACGTGGGGCTGGAATCAAATCTGTCATGATTACTGGCGACAACCAGTATACAGCAGTTGCTATTGCAAACGAACTAGGAATGTTCGAACAGGATGATGCAGTTTTAACTGGTAGTGCTCTTGATGCCCTTTCTGATGACGATCTCGCTGATGCTGCTCCCCAGGTCCGTGTCTACGCCCGTGTCTCACCTGAACATAAACTTCGTATTGTTCAAGCTTTGAAAACACGTGGTCACATTACAGCCATGACAGGTGATGGGGTCAATGATGCCCCTGCCCTCAAATATGCAGACATTGGTATTGCTATGGGCGTTACTGGAACGGATGTGGCTAAAGAAGCCTCGGATATGATCCTAACTGATGATAACTACTCTTCAATAGTGAATGCCATTGAGGAAGGACGCGGCATCGGAGACAATACTCGTAAATTCATCTCCTACCTCTTATCATGCAATGCAGGCGAAATCCTAGTCATCTTCTTAGCCAGCATTACTCTGTCAATCATTTTCCGCTGGCCTCTCCCCCTCTTAGCGATTCAAATCCTGTTCATTAATCTCGTAACGGATGGACTACCTGCCCTTGCTTTGGGAATGGATCCCATGGAACCTGACGTGATGCAACGGTGCCCCCGGGATCCCCAAGAAGGTGTCATAACTAGGCAGGTCTGGATCCTAATATGGGTAGTAGGCGTGACTATTGCCTTCGTAACTCTTTGGATATTTTATGTCACAATGGTGAATCTCACCAGTCCTCCATTTAACTTATCACCTGACCAAGCAGTTCTGCGCGCAGGCACACTTGCCCTGACAGTTCTAGTTATGACCCAGATGGTTCATGCCCTGAATTCACGTTCAGGACACCTTTCACTCTTTCAAGTGGGCTTTTTCAAAAACCGGTATCTAATTATCGCAATCGCTGTTTCGATTATACTTCAATTAATCATAATCTACTTTCCGCCTCTCCAAATCGTTTTTCGCACCCAGCCTCTTCTTCTACAAGATTGGCTCCTCATCCTTCTTCTCTCCCTCACAGTATTTGTAGTTGTGGAAGTCTTCAAGTTCATTATTCGCTACCATGAACGACGTCAAAGAGAACTCACTCTCGAACCAACGACGGTAAACTCCTAACAAAGGGAAACAGTTAAGACAAAAAACTGTAAAATCCCATTTCCCTAGGGAAATAACAATCCACGTGGTCATAATATGGTGCTAAAATTGTCCAATCGAGGTCGGTGGATTCTCGCCACAATTTTACTTACAATCGCGTCAATAGTCTTTGCCTTTGGTTGGACAGCACCATTCTGGCCGGAATGGGTGCCTATTCTTGGATCAGATTTATTCAAAACCACATTCTTTTTCATTTCCTCAGGGATTTTCGTCGTACTCTTCTTTTACAGTCTCTACATCTTATTCAAGAACACACCACCCCAAATTGAATCCCAGCCTACGCCCTAAACCAGTTCGTCCTTTTCAAATCTATCGGCGGATATTGCCAAGATAAAAATGTATAAGAAGCTAGTCGAACGCAAAATGCTATACTTCCCAGGCTAATTACATGCAGTAAATCCTGATGATTACGTATGGAGGTTGGATCGTGACAGATTTACGTGATAAGTTATTGACATTAGACCGCAAGGGACTGGAAAAAGAGGCTGAGAAACTTGGGATCACGGTGAACGAGGTGATGAGTCGAGCAGAGCTAATTACCCTTATTGAAAAACAATATGCCCTCCAAGAATTTGGGGAACTCAAATCCTTTTCTGAGCATCGATTTCTCATCGTGGGTTTGTTTTTTGTCACTCTCTCCACTTTCTTCCTAGCTCTTATCACCTATTTCCAATTCACTTCACCAAGTCTTACCCCTATATTAGCCCCAATATATGTTGTATTCCGAGGACTTGGTGGGTTTCTCATAGCTGCTGCGTTATTCTCGCTGGCACTGAAAACAGGGTATCAAAGCATCACACCTGTAGTACGAGCAGCTCTCATCATAGGCGCTACACTCATCATCATTATTGTGTTAGTATTCGTACCGCTTCCTCCTCAATGGGGAATCCCATAGGATCGAACTAACACATGACTGGGCTGCTACTGTGGGGTACAATGAATGTCTACTACAACTAACCAATCAAATGAAGAAACACCTGCGTTGGAAACCTTTCATCTAAGCAAAATTTTTCCCCCCGGGGTTTTGGCGGTCAATCGATTAAACCTCAAAATCAAACAAGGAATCGTTCATGCGCTTGTTGGACCTAACGGCGCTGGAAAGACAACCACACTCCGACTAATTGCCGGATTGAGCCGCCCAAATCGGGGAAGCATTTTCATAATGGGCTATGATATGCTTCGAGAATCTTGGCAAGCGAAAACCTATCTTGGATTTCTACCAGATACTCCTGCAGCATATGAGACGCTAAAAGTTGATGAATTTCTCTCATTTATCGGCAGTCTTTACCAAGTGCCGGGAGAAGAATTTCAACAACGTCGACTTGAATATGTCAATCGCTTTGAAATCGGTGGCTTCCTGAATAAATACCTTGGCGAACTCTCTCGGGGGATGCTACAACGAGTCCTGCTCACCGGATTGTTGATTCGTAATCCCAAAGTTTTGCTAATGGATGAACCACTTTATGGGCTTGATCCTGAAGGAGGGTATGTCCTCAAACAGGTAATCCGCGAGTTAGCCCAAAATGGTTCTACGATTTTACTTTCGACACATATTCTAAGCGTAGCAGAGGAAGTGAGTGACGAATTCACTATTCTCTCTGGTGGTGTAAAGGTTGCTTCAGGTACCGTCCAAGAACTGCGTGCTGAAGTTGGGGGCGGCGTGGCTTTAGAAGACTACTATATTCAGACTCTGCGTGGGAGGTAACAACTCTGGGAACGGTTGGCACAATCACCGTGACTCGGTGGGAATTTCTACGGACAAGAAATTACCTCCGTAAATCAATACGCCAACCCATTTTCATCACCGTCCAAGTAATCTCGGTGACCGTCATCGCCCTCGTCATTTGGTTACTGTGGATATTCGTGTTTACGCTTCCTGTTCA
>JBHLPI010000054.1:0-13682 GCA_048939595.1 Promethearchaeota archaeon
ACTGTCAGAAACTGAATTAAGCCGATTTCGAGGCAAAGCAATTGGCTTCATCTTCCAACTGCATAATCTTATTCCAGTTCTTACTGCATTTGAAAATGTAGAACTACCAATGATAATTAATGGTATTGATAAGGTTACAAGAATTAAAAGAACTCTAAATCTTTTGAAGGGTATTGGCTTAGAACATAGGATTAATCATCGACCTGACGAATTATCTGGTGGAGAACAACAAAGAGTTGCTATTGTTCGCGCCTTATCAAATAATCCCATTTTAGTTTTAGCTGATGAGCCTACTGGTGATTTGGATTGGGAGACTGGGAAACAGGTTATTAAGCAAATGATGGAAGCTGTTAAAAGAGAGAGAGGGACCCTTATTTTGGCTACGCATAATCGCGAAATAGCCGATTATGCAAATCAAAGAATCGAACTTAGAAGTGGAAGGATATATCGAGTAGAACCTCATTAAACGCGAATCTATTTATGCGACCCTATGGCTGCGTCGTAGGTCAATCCAATAGATCACTAATACGCAAATAACAGATATTATTATGGTAGACCCAATCCACGGTAAGGGGGTTAAAAATCCAGGGTGTACTGTGACAGAACCAATATCCGGGGTTCCTACTGTACCTGAAAAACCCCATGTCGAATTCTCGAATGTGCTTATTACCATGCAATCATAATAGCTGACTGGACCCGATCCAAACGGATTCAGCAAAACAATTTCTTGTAAAAGAATTTCACTAACATTCAGCATCACGAGAGGGGGATTATACTCGAATCGGGTAAAACCAATAACTTGATCAGCTTCTCCTCGCATTTTCAGAGTTAATTCAACAGAGGTAATTGTTGCATTGACCGTTATCGAATTGGGAAAATTAATCTGAATCCAATATTCTACGAGTCCAGGTATTCCTGGATACAGGTTGATATTTGAAGCTAAATCCGTTCTACCCTGAATACGACCATCATTAGCATCCCAATTTTCGGAAAAAACTAGAACGCTACTTCTATTAAAAATAAAAAGACCACTAACCCCAATGGTAATAATAATTAATAGCAATACTATACTCAGAAGCAGCTTGCTGAATTTCCGCAATAATCATCCCCCTAAATAAATCTGAAGTTCTTCTAATAAAGTTATGGTCATCAAGATGCAAACAATCGAAAAATTCCTCATAGCCACAAATCGCCTACTCCTTACGTCTAAATATCAACGTTCGTCTTATTTATGTGCAAAGTAAGCTTATAAGAAAATTATATAGATACATGTCTAGAGAAAAATACTCTATGGATAAATCGCCAGTGGTTTCAATATTCTTACTCCATATGAGGCACTAGAATTATCTCGAAGGTAGAAGCGTTCAAGTTGGGTAAAAGCTTGAATTGAGTCGGGTAGATTAATGAGTCCCTTCTTATGTAGACTTAACCAACGACATGTCCATTTAAGTAAAAATATCCAGTTTTGTAAAAACCGATTCTATTCGAAGGAATAGGTTGAGAAAGTAGTTCTTCAATTTCCTGAGGAACTGCGACTTCGCTTCAATAAAGATGGAAACCACAATAGGATGAAGTGCTTTTTTTGGTTGTCATCAGTGGGTTACTCTTCTTTGGAAGCTTTTGGCTTTCGGATTCGGGGGAAGAATCGTCCGGTTCGGTTCATGTACGCATGATATTGGTCTCCGAACTCGTCGAGGAGCATTTGTTCTTCACGTTTAGAGATGGGATAAAGTGAGAAGCAAACTATGAGTCCAAAAATAGTTACGAAAAGGTTAGCAGCAAGGAGCACAGTGCCTAGGGTAAATAGAATGAATGTTGTATACATTGGGTGACGGATCCGGGAATAGGGACCATTAGTCATGAGCTGGTGTTGAGTCTGGATTTCTAATTCAGCGGAGTAGAAACGATCAAGAGTTCGGTGAGTCCACACTAGCAGCGGAATTACACCCAACCCTAGAATTACACCGGCCCAGCGAAGAAGGTAGGGGAAGGGTAAGGGAAACCAAGGTATCCAAGGGGGAATGAGCAAGAAGAGAGCATATGCGACAAACATTCCCACAATACCGATAAAGATTGCTACGTGAGCCCAAGTTCGAGGAGGGCGTTTAGCGGGTGTATCGCTGAAAGTCTTTTGCGTCTTTGTCGTTTTACGTCGGTAATAGATTCGAAAGCCCCCAAAGATGAAGTACATAAAGACAAAGAGAAGACGAAAGAGAAGTTCTTCGAACAATCTAACCACCACACTATGAAGAATCGAAGTCGTATTTGTATGCAATGATAACAGCCCTATTACAGGTTAGCCAGTAACGTAAAGGTAAAAACTCGTCAACCAGTGAACTCGTAATGGTAGGTGATAGTGGTGGCACGCAACTTTCGGCTCGATGACCGCCTCGATTTTGCGATGGGTATCATGGCTTTTGCGGGGATAGGTGTTGCAATGGTGATACCGTTTGTACTGATTCTCTCAAGTATAGCACTCCATACCTCATATCCTGAATTCATCGTTCTATTTTGTCAGGTGGGAGGCTGTGTCATGATGGGTATTGCTTTGGGATATTTCATTTGCCGTAAAGAAATGTGAATGCTACTCATTACTCATCCCAAAAAAGAGGTAAGGCAGGTCAACTGGTGAATTGACGCTGCTAGGCGGCTTCTTCGGGAGTAATGGCACCAGCGATTACCACTAAAAGTCCTGGAATAACCCCAGTGAAAATGAGGGCTAGGATACCGGTTAAAATGAGCTTCTGTTTGTATTCAGTAGGAGTTTCTCGCCATCTGACCCAAGACATGCCAAAGAGGAGTGCAAGAATTCCAAAGACCAGTAGTGGTACCCCGGGGATAAACACCCAAACCCAATCGGTGGGATCACTGATACCGCCAAGGAGAAATCCTATGACGGTGCCAATGCTACTTCCAGCACCTCCGATGAGAAGGAATATGGCAATGATGATTTGGAATATTGCTCCAACGAAAATTAGAGTTGTGGCAGTTGTTTCATCTGACATAAGAAAAAAGTCCTCCACGTCAAAGACGATTACAGAGCCCTTGTTGCCTAACTAGGACTAATTAAGCCTTTGCGATATTTCAGGTCGAATTCAGCCAGAAATTAAAATGCATACAGGCGCTGACCATTCTTCCAATACAAATCTTGTAGAACTCGGTCTGGGAGATTAAGTCCATTGATAAAAGTTCCTCCAGTGGCTTCAGTATCTGCATCAGGGAAAGGTAGTGGGGTATGGCGTTCATTAGTGTCCCAGAGAATTCGTTGGGCGATGAATCGTGCTTTGTAAGGGGACAAGTTGGAGTGTTTGTCCCAGGATTTCGACGCGTTTAAGGTTGCATCAGTGCCGAAAAGGATTCGTTTAGAAAATCGGATAAGGAAGTCACGGGCGGCATCAGGATCTTTGCTCAGTTCGCGGGCCATCCAACGGGAAGAAGCCGTATCGACTACAATGTTATCATATGTTTCGAACCATTCAGCTAGATGGGGAAGCCGGTGGATTTCTGGTTGTGCAGCAAAATGAGCGAGTTGAAATTGTAGGTCAGGATTGCTTTGGATGAGAGCTTCTAACTCATTTAGATGCTCCTCCTTAGTGCCAAAGATTTGAGTGTTCGCATAATTGGTGGCATAGTAGGTGTCAGGATCAGACATATGAAGGAGTAAAGGAAAGCCCTCTGCAGCGAGTTTGTCAAAAATGGGCTGATAACGTTCATCAGTAAGTTGAAAGTTGCCTTCAAAATCTTTAAAGTAGTTACGCCAAGCTGGGGCCGACCACATCTTTGCTACTGAAAATCCGTTTTCGCGCATTTGATCAATTTCTGAGAGAACAACATCAATTTGTGAACCAATGATTTGCTGTGTTGATAAGTACTTGGCGAATACAAACTTACCGGGGTATTGTTGGTCGGTAAAATCCCGAAGCGCTGTGCGATGCGCGATTACCAACTGCGATTTGATTCCGAGTTGATCTAGTTCCTCAATAGTTTGATGAAGATTAGTGCTTTCCCAGACATGGGTGTGAGCATCAAATATTGGACCCGTATAGCTGAAAACGCGGTTTTGCAATTGCCTAATCGCCAAGGAACAATTCTGTTGGGGGGGAAAAGTGTGTAGGATTGTACTAGTTCTACATACGCAAAAAAATCAGTCCCCACGCGGGTTGAGAGCAACAGGCTCAAACATCAACACATATGATGGTTCAAGGCTCTTGGGCGAATGCTCGACACCTTTAGGAATCACCACCATTTTTCCCTCATTTAGAGTTAGATCAGGCTGCCCCTTGATGCGGATCATAATTTGCCCTTTGAGAATGAAGAAGAGTTCATCGGCGTTGGAGTGTCGGTGCATGGGAAACTCGCCATCAAAAAGAGCTAATCGGATCACATGGTTATTTACTTGGGCAATTTCTTGGGGTGCCCAGGGTTGTTTCATTTGGCGGACATGTTCCCAAATATCAATGATTGGAGTCATGATGTGTTTCCTCGAGCCGTGGACACTGATTGTGTGGTGCCCATTCCTTATGTCTACTTCGGTTCTGGGCGGCTGCAAAGGTTTATGAAAGCACCTAGGGCACCTAAAAAGAGGGCCAATAAAGTGAGACTCATGAATGCGCCAAATAGTGCGATGATACCGCCATATGGCCATGATTTCTCGAAATAAATGATGACGGCACCTCCATACATAAGAAGCACGCCGATGACGAGGAGGGCATCGAGAATGAGATAGTTATAGATTTGGAATCCCATCCAAGTCGGAATTGAGGGAAGAAACACAAAGAGCTGTAGATAGATGCTGTAGATGATGTTCGTCGTTGCTATCAGGGCAGCAAAAAAAATGAGACCAAAGGCAATATAGCTTGAGATAGAACGTGATTTTGCTTCAAGAGATATAGCCGTCGTGGGAACAGAGGGCAGTTCGGTCAAAAAGGATACACCGTTGATGAACCATTCATTCTGAACTTAAATTCTCGGTTCCCTGCAAATGAGTGCCCCGATGTTTAGTTGTTTGTATATTATCTTTTGCGAGGTGAAGGAGGAAAATACTAACTAGTAGAGGAATCCGTTTGATGGTGCAGCCGTTGATAGGAGAGTACTATTCAGGTCCTTTGTAATATTGGATGAGATTAGATTTCCTAATATATGGGATGAGGATCATTCCAATGACTAAGATGATTGCTACGGCGATAGCGGAGTAAAAGATAATGGGGATGGTAATCCATTTAACACCGATTCCGGCTCCCGCCCATAAGAAGACTAATGCAAACCCATAATCGCGGCGAAGATAGATCATTAGTAATGCGAGAAGCAAGGCAACAAAAAGCATGATAGCTGTTGCCAGATGTTGGATTTCAGTAGGAATCGCAGGAACCAAGATATTAATGGACGAAGCGATGGCGGCAACTGTGGCGACAGAAATCCAGCCCAGGTAGACGCTGAAATGGAGGTGCACAGCTAGTTTTTCGCTTCGTGGGACTGTTTCCACCCCGACTCTCAGTCGTAGATAGGCTAGAAGGAGCATCAGGAAAACGACGAGAAGAAGGACAAGAGATGCAAGGAAGTATGGGGGATTTGCTACCATAAAGGCGTATGAATAGTGGAAGACGAAAATCCATGCTATATTGGCTAATCCAGCGAAGAAGTAGAAAAAGCTAATTTTAGGAAGATAGCTAGCACTCCCTTGGCTTGCTCGGGCCTGGTAAATCATGAAGATTATCGCTTGGAGGTAGATGATGAACCAGATGGAGAATACATAGCCGGCGGGTGTGAAGAAGTTCGGGTACGCATCTGACACCCATCCGGTATACACTCCAAAGATGGGAAGTGCGTTCGCAAGAATGTTTACGATAATCACTGAAATAACTGCAAAAATGTTTAAGACCTGATAAAGTTGGTAACCACTTTTTTCAGTCATAGCGTGAGTTGCGATGTTTCTCCTTATAACTTTAGAAGGTGTTACGAAAGCGGGGAATGCCGGAATCCCTAAGTTTTAAGAAAACATCGAGAAAATCTTGTCACACCTTTATGTGTGGATCCCTATGAGAAGAGCAAAAGCTATTCCCGTGTCAATTGGCTGTATAATGTGCTTAATCGTTCTTTTCGCTCAACCGGTTACGTATGTCATAGGCAGTCAGCCCCTCATAGGGTCTGACGTGTTATGGCACCGAACTTTTGGAGGTGCCCTTGGCGATTATGGGAACGACATACTTGAGAGACAAGGAGGGGGGTATGTCATAGTTGGTGGGACTTTGAGTTCGGGTATTACCCATACTGACATGTTACTTATTGGCTGCAATTGGGATGGAAACCAGCTTTGGAATCGGACAATTGGGGGCCCAAATGATGATGTAGGTTATGCGATTATCGAATGCACTGGGGGTGGATTCGCCGTCACAGGCTACTCGCGTAGCAATCCATCAGGTCGTTCAGATGCATGGCTTGTTCGGACGACAGCAGATGGAACACACTTATGGAATCGCTCATTTGGAGGACTCGATAATGACCAGGGCTTTGATATAATTGAGGTAGAATCTGGTGGGTTTGCACTCATTGGAAGCACACGGAGTTATGGATCCGAGGACCCTGTCACTCATCTTCAAACCTATGATATTTGGTTAATCCGCACGGATGCAATAGGTAATATTCTGTGGAATCGGACCTATGGTGAAACCGGTGACGACATCGGGCGCTCACTCGTGGAATTAAATGATGGAGGCTTTCTCCTTCTGGGGGAAATTAACAGTAGCTTTGCAACCCTTGATCATTCTGGGCAGTATACGGAATACCACCCCGATGCATGGCTTCTCCGTACGAACGAAGCGGGTGAGCTTCTATGGAATCAGACCTATGGTGGGGAAGAAAATGACTTCATCCGGTCAGTTGCGTTGGACGCTGATGGAGGATTCACAATTGTTGGATTCACGAACAGTTATGGCACTTCAACATATGACGGATGGCTTCTTTTCACGGCTAGCGATGGTGCTGAAGAAAACCGAATAACCTATGGAAGTCTTGCTGATGATTATTTCCGAACTCTCCTTGAATGTGAACCGAATGGGTATGCGCTGATTGGTTATACGTATTTCTCGTCTTCGGCAGATCTTTGGTTGACGCGAACGAACACTGAAGGCGACTCCCTTTGGACGCGCGTTTATGGTGGTCCCGAAGATGATGTGATTCGAGGGGGAATACTTAGCCGAGGGGATTTCATCCTTATCGGATATACATTTAGTTTTGGTGCGGGATCACGGGATGTATGGTTAGTTAAAATTTCTGATGAACCTCCTTTCGCAAATCCCTTCCTTACAGCAGTTCCAATGATTCTATTTGTATCTGGTATTATTTTCGCTGTTTTGATTCTAGTTACTACTTATTTTCTGTACAAAAGGCGTGGAAACCGGATTTCAACATGAACACTAATGTTGTATTACCAGCGGTCCATAAGATCTATAATTACGGCGATTCGTTTCATAGCGTTGATGAAATAGTCCACAGGAACACTTTCATTTGGAGAATGGGCCCTGGAGTTGTAATCTCCTATTCCAATAGAGACCATAGGTACATATTCTTTGAATAGGTACAAGGGACCTGAACCGGGACAGGTGGGATGGATGCGCATTGGATGACCAAAGACTGATTGGTTGGCTTTGTTGATGATTTCAACGAAAGGATGATCCACAGGAGTTTTTGCTGCAGGATAACCATCGTACCATGCGATTTTGATATCAGTGAATCCATGATTGTCCAAGTGGCTCCGGAGTTTTTCGACTAAATCTGTTGGTTCTTGGTTTTCAACTAGCCGGAAATCGATTTTGGCTGAAGCTTTGGCAGGTAACACAGTCATAGACCCAGCTTCCTGATAGCCGCTAGTTAGACCATCGATGCTGAGATGGGGGTGATAGTAATAGGCTTCCCGAAGCGCATCCCCTTTATAACCTGCAACAAAGGCATCAATTCCATAGAATTTACGCCGAGCCTCTTCTTCAAAATCTATTTTCGAAATGAATTTCTTTTCAACATCCGTCATCGGGACGACATCGTCATAAAAGCCGTTGATTTGAATCCGTTCATTTTCATCTTTTAAGGAACTGAGCGCCCACACTAAACGAAACGGAGCAGAGGGAAGAATTGCTGAATTGCTTGAATGCGCATCATGAGAGAGCCGTTCAACCTCCAATTGTACATAGAGAATTCCCTTTAGCCCTAACCAGGCTTCTTGTGTCCCATCAAATCCAGCACTCCCAAATTCCCAGATACCACCGTCGGCTTTAAGGAAGTCACTCTGTTTCTTTGTGAAGTCGGGAAGATTGGGGCTACTAATCTCCTCCTCACCTTCAATGACAAACTTGATGTTCACCGGAAGCTCCACACCAGCATCCTTGAATGCTTTCACCGCCCAAATCCGTGAAATCGTATCCCCTTTGTTGTCAGCAATCCCTCGTGCATAAAATCGCCCTTCACGGATTTCCGGTTCAAAGGGAGGAGAAATCCAGAGATCGAAGGGTCCAGCAGGTTGCACATCATAATGATCATAGAAAAGGAGTGTCCGCTTCGCGCTGACGTCTAAGAAGCCGGTGACAACAGGGGCTCCCGAGGTAGGGTGTAATTCTGATGGGATTCCAGCGTCCTCGAGCATCTTTTGAACAAGTTCTGCGGTCTCATCAATTCCTTTTCCTTGCGCCGCTACTGTTGGGATGCTGCAGATTTTTTTCGCTGCATTGAGTGCCTTGTCGGTGTTCTGAACAATTCTTTCCAAGACCTCAGTAATCATTGGCATCAACACTGAACTAAAGAGTGATAACTTCGTCTTTAATGTGTAGCTTGATCTGAGAAGCGTAGCGGGCGTTTCTTTGCGCAGGCACTAGACTTTTCTACTTGCGAGCTTAACCGAGGAACCTCACCGCCAGGAAAGGATGGATTTGAATGCCAAAGAAAATTGGTATCCGCCGCGAAAACAAAGCCTTTGAACTGCGAACCCCCATCGTTCCTAAGGATGTCGAGGAGCTGATTAAGTCCCATGGCTTCGAATTTGTAATAGAACCTTCAGAACAACGAGCCTTTTCTGAAGACATATACAAGAAGGCAGGAGCATCCGTTGCGGATCTTCGAGGTGGAGAAGTGCCAGTTATTTTTGGGATTAAAGAGATACCCAAAGAGGTCTTTGAACCAGGAAAGGTGTACCTGTTCTTCGCGCATGTAATCAAAGGCCAAGATTACAATATGGAGATGTTACAACAAATCCTTGATGTGGGAGCGACCCTCATCGATTATGAACGAATCGTCGAAGTGGACTCTGGTCGCCGTTTAATCTTTTTTGGGAACTGGGCAGGATATGCTGGCATGGCAGAAACTCTTCGAGCATTAGGTGAACGATTAACAGTGAAGGACATAGCACCGAATCCCTTTGCTGCCCTGAAACCAACCTACAAGTATTCTGGGATGGATGAGTTAAAGGCCGCAATTGAATCAGTTGGAAAACAAATACGGACAGAAGGATTTGCCAAGGAACTAGCCCCATTGGTGGCTGGGTTCATTGGTTATGGAAACACCTCAAGGGGTGCGCAGGCAATCTTCGATATCCTTCCCCACAAACCAGTAAACCCCGATGAGTTATCAAATCTTGAACCAAATAACAAACTATTGTACAAGGTTGTTTTCCACGAGGAGGATACTATCCAACCCCTTGATTCATCTGCCACCTTCGAATTACAACACTATTATGATCACGGGAAGACGAAATACCAATCTGTTTTTTTCAAATATCTCCGACACCTCACGGTGCTCATGAACTGCATTTATTGGACCGATAAATATCCCCGCATGATAACGAAACAGGAACTGAAACAGTTATGGAATGAATTTCAAGGCAATCCACGACTCATCATTGTTGGAGATATCAGCTGTGACATCCATGGGGCCATCGAATTCACTGTAGATTGCACCACACCAGATCATCCGACCTTTGTGTATAATCCACTAACAGAAAATGCGGAATTGGGAGTGACCGGTGAAGGAGTGATAGTCATGGCTGTAGACAACCTTCCCACGGAGTTACCACGAGAGGCTTCGACTTCATTTAGTGAAACACTTCAGAGATTCATCCCACCCATTGTCAAAGCTGACTACTCGGTCCCGTTTGAGGAGTTAGATCTTCCCCCAGAAGTCAAGACAGCCGTCATTGTCTATCAAGGGAAACTCACTCCGGATTACGAGTATCTCAAAAAGTATTTGTAACGCAAGACCACGAAACAATGCCAGGAAGTAACAAGGAATGAAACATGTGTTAGTTCTCGGTGCGGGGCTGGTGGCACGCCCATATGTAAATTATTTGCTCGATCATGACTACCAAGTCACCGTTGCAAGTCGAACTGTGAGTAAAGCGATGAATCTGATTGGGGACCATCCTAATGGCGAAGCCAGAGCTTTTGATATCAATCGACAAGCGAAGGAACTCAAGAATCTAGTGAAACCCGCTGACCTTGTCGCATCCCTTCTCCCCTATACCTTTCACGTCCAAGTGGCTCGCGAATGCCTGCGTCACAAAGTGAACATGGTCACAACCTCATATGTATCAGATGAAATGCGCACTCTGGATGGCCAGGCAAAACGGGCAAACATTATCCTTCTTAATGAGTGTGGCGTGGATCCAGGACAAGACCACATGTCGGCCATGAAAATCATTCACAAAGCCCAAGCCCATGGAGGGAAAATCCTAGAATTTACTAGCTTTACGGGAGGATTACCCGCCCCCGATGCGAACACCAATCCCTTTGGTTACAAGCTTTCTTGGAGTCCACGGGGCGTCTTATTAGCCGGACGGAATTCTGCTCTTTTCCGACGAGATGGGAAGAGAATCGAAATCCCTGCTGAGGAACTTTTTAACAGCTGTCATGTAGAGGTAGTTCCCGAACTTGGTGACTTTGAAGGATACCCGAACCGTAATTCGCTTCAATATATCGACATCTATGGATTACAAGGTATCAAAACTATGTTGCGTGGAACGCTCCGATACCCCGGTTGGTGTAAGACCATGTACAACATTGGGAAACTAGGCTTGTTAGACTTGGAGGAACAATCCTTTCATGATTTATCCTATGCCCAATTTTTACGTCAACATCTCAAGTTGCCAGTTGGAACTGACGTAAAGGAAGAAGTAGCCGGGCGACTTAATCTCTCTGTTGAAGATGAAGTAATCCAACGATACGAGTGGTTAGGACTCTTCGGAGACCATGAGATTCCCCTTACTCGAGGCGCACCAATCGATGTTCTCGTAGCCCTTTTTCAAGAAAAGCTGCAGTATGCCCCAGGTGAACGTGACATGATTGTAATGCAGCATCAATTTACAATACAAAATTCTGATAATTCACGTGAAAAGATCCGTTCAACACTCATTGATTATGGAATTCCAAATGGCGATTCATCTATGAGTCGAACCGTTGCTCTCCCTGCGGCGATTGCGTCCCATATGATTTTAACCGGGGAAATTCAACTGAAGGGTGTCCAGATTCCCATTGTTCCTGAACTCTATGAACCAATTCTCCGAGAGCTAGAATCCTTTGATATTCGGTTCAAGGAAGAATCCACAAGAACCTAACTCGACTCAGTCAGCTTCAAGAACCTTTTAGTAGGCTTTCCGTCCTTCCTAGATAATGGGAAGACGAGGTGTCCTTCTATGGAACGAAAGACCTACTACATCGTTATATTGGTCATGATCATCGTTATCTCCTTAGATGTGACATGGGCAATTCTCAACTATATTTTACCAATGCTAATCTATGGCTGGATTGATATCGTCCCAATTATCCCTGGAAGTGGCGTCACAGATTGGCTTATCCTCTTCTATCTCCTGCCACTGCTGGCTATTCCCTTTTACCTAGTAATGGCTGTTATTACTCCTCGATGGTTGGTTTTACCCCTAAACCGCATCCTTAACCCAGGTAGTGAAGATTACTACTATGGTATTGACACCAAGAAGCCCTCCGAACTTTATACGGTCTTTCGACGAGCCGTGTTCGCCTTGTTATTAACGTTTGGCCTCTCCCTAACAGTCGCAGCCTATTTTGGTGAACTTTTCATTTACTGGGTACCTGAATTACCACTAGTTGTAAACTCTTGGAACATCGCCGTCATAATATTCCCAATTGTGTTTGTTGCATTAGGAGTGATTTTACCCTCATCATGGTTAATTGACGACACAAAGATCCTCTTTCATAGCCAACCACCCAGCGGATCACAAGAACTCTTTAGTGCAGGGCGAGTCCTAACCTACCTACTTGCTGGATATGCCGGAATATCCGTGATAATCTTTTATGGTGGCATCATCTTCTACATCGGCTTAATTTATGCAACAGCACATGCAACGATCTGGCCCTGGGTCCCCGCTTGGTTTGTTGTCTTAATTACCCTACTCAATCCCTTCATCGTCATCTACATGCCCCTGTTAATGCTGTTAGCCTATGACCGGCATCTTCCTTGGCTTCAGAAACACCTCCGAGCGTATATGGATTCTCGTGGGACACAAGAACTGCAACAACTGTGCGTAGTAGACGTTGATATTTCTGAATATCTTGGTTCAAAGCAATCAGATGAAGCGTCGTCAAGCCTATCATCAAGTACAGTCGAAGAAACTAGTGAACCCCATCCTAGTAGCCAAGATGATAACTAGTTCTATGTCCGGCAAAGCAATATGTATCTTCTATCGTACTATTCTGTATGGATTCTGTTCGCCTTTTAAAACAACTCGAGTTCGTTGCGGAAATTGATAAGCTAAAGCAAGTATTCCGTGAATCCTGGCTTGTTGACGCCAGTCGCAAAGAAAATGATGCTGAGCATTCCTGGCACATCGCCATTATGGCACTTTTGCTCAGTGAATATGCTAACCGACCCGACATCGATTTATTCAAGGTGCTTAAGATGCTGCTCATTCATGATATTGTGGAAATCGATGCGGGAGACACCTTCATTTATGACAAAGAACATGCCAAAGACCAACATGAGCGAGAAACTATAGCAGCTCGTCACCTCTTCGGATTACTCCCTGCCGACCAACAAAACGAATTCCTTGCACTATGGAAAGAATACGAGAGCCAATCCACACCGGAGGCGCGATATGCTCGGACAATAGATTCCATGCAACCACTTTTTCTCGCCTATCTAAATGGTGGTTGTTCTTGGAGAATTCATTCTATAATCAAACCACAAGTCATCGAGACGAAAAAACACATGGGCAACGGATCCAAAGTATTATGGGAGTATACACAAGGATTACTTGAAGATGCTGTGAAAAAGGGATTCCTCAGAGAATGAACTGCACTCCTGTTAGGTAATTAGTTGGTGTTCTTTTTTGCATCCGAAAGATTCAAACTATCCAAGGGATACGCCTAAGCCATGAAGCTTGGAGACATTTACCATCAAATAGTCGAAATGGGGATCAAAGCCGATCCCCGTGGTGAAGAGAAAGTCAAGAAGATCCTCGAGGCATCCAAGAAGAAGTTAGAGAAACTGGAAGGAAAAAAGAAAGAACTTGCCGATTCAGATGTCGTCTGGAATCCCTACACTGATTGCCGGCTCCTATACGGAGACCCAGACCGGGAAATCAAAAGCCTCCTAGCAGGAATAGACATTACTCCTGGTGAAATTGTACTTGCTGATCGACTTCGAGACAAAGGCAAACCCATCGATTTAGT
>JBHLPI010000055.1:0-13680 GCA_048939595.1 Promethearchaeota archaeon
ACCGCCTGTCTGAGAGTATCGATTCTGGGTTCTGTATCAGCTATGTTCTGTTGTTAAAATTCTTATGGTAGTCCGGAAGTTTCAAAATCCTTCGAGTTCGACACCGATTGCACGTTTTACTAATCGGCGAATGGAGCTTTCCTTTCCTTCGAGACGACCTGTTTTATCCGGAATCTCAACAATGACAGGATATGGGCGTTCAGAAAGTTCTTCGATTGTTTCGCGGTTTTCCTCTGCGAGTGGCTCTGTGATAATTATAATGGAGATATTCGAATCCTGAGAGAAGGTCAGAAGGGCTTGGCGTGTTTCAGAAGCATCAGACGGAATATTAGAATTTAAGATTCCTGCGAGTCGAAAACCGACCACTGTATCAGTGTCGCCAATTATTGCGATTTTATCAGTCATTCTTTCACCAAATCACTGTTTTTCGTTCATTGTCTGTTTCCGGAAATTTTGTAACCGTCGCAACATTCCGTTAACTGACTCTACTCGTGAGATTGCTAAGGGAACTTGCTCTCTGTTGGCCAGCTCTTTTGCGAGATAATCGATTTGTTCTACACCATGTAGTACAAAAAGACTTGGCTTAACCGGACCTTTCATCGCCACCAATGGGGACCGACCTGTTGACACATTAACTAAAATCAGCACACGATCTTCAGTTGCTTCAAATAATTTTACGAAACCCATGCTAGAGAGAACATCTAAGGCTTCTGATGTGTCCACTATTAGGTACCCAAATACCTCACGGTCTTGTTGTTCCTCGCCAACAACTATTTGTCCACGAACAGATTCTAAAAAATCACTAATCGTAATTCCGTGGCTAAATTCGCTAATGTCTAAGATGATATTGGTAGGGATTTCAACTCCCATCATCCGCTGGAAGGCATTTACGACTTGACCGCCATTTTGTTCATCCAATGTTATGATCGTTTCAACGAAACGTTTGATGGTTTTAGTTCCAGGTGATTGACGGCGACCACTTTCATAATCACTAATCACTGAAGGAGACACACTCAACGCTTCAGCTAATTCAATTTGCGGAATGTGAAACATCTCGCGCCATTTCCGCATAATGCGACCGGGATTATCAGATAATGAAATTTCACCCGCAATGCGTCGAGCAAGACGTTGTCTGACTTGCGCCGCCACAGGCATAGCTACAGCCAACCCCTTATACTTTAAGTGCTTTACGGAATTTAACGAAAATTACGGTAACTGACGAAGTATTTCTAAAAAAATTTCAGAAATAATTTGGTGGGCCGACGGGGATTTTCTCCAACCAATACGCATCAGCTGGTTTTGAACCCCGGATCTCACGGATATCCGCCATGATATTTCGAGTTTTATCATAGTCCCGAACCGCGAATCTTTAGTGGTTCACAGGGATGTCCTGTTACCAATACCAAACTAGATCAGGAAAATTTCTTTCCTGAAAATCTAGACCATCGGCCCACTTGTGCAGGATACCATAATTAAGCTCTAAAATGTTTCTTTGTGCTTGCCTCTATCCTTTTTCAGTTCTTTGAGTGTTCCCAAGGGTGTATGATCAAGCATTATAATTTCAGCGTCATCTAACGATAAATGGCGAAAAAGAGGCGTTCTTAGATTTGCTATTGACGAATCCTCGTTCAGTATATGTCCTCGAAGCAAGCTAAGGTATGCTGGAATCACAAGAATATTCATTTGAAGAAGTTGCTGTTCTACTGCAGGATTTTGTAATGCATCTTCGCCCATCCACTTCTTCATCGCATCAATGATGGATGGTTTCCAGCTTGTTTTTACCCACACCCTATATGTAGCAAACTGATTCTTCATTTGTGAAATAGAGACGGCTGGATGAATGTGCCCCATTATCAAGCTGTCGCAGGAGAAAATCTCAGAAGAAGGGCGAGCATGACCATGTAAAAGAAATATTTGGCGTGATTTGAATTTCAGAGGAAATCCTGCCGACGAAATGATTTTTGTGTTGTCGGGAACAACCAAATCTAAATCTGCGTCGTGGTTTCCTCGAATAATAGTAACAGCAGCCTGTTGCTGAAGGCTAGCTAATAATTGTGCAATCTGTTGGAATTCCTGTTTAGAAAAATCCCGAATAGAGTGCTTTAAATCACCTAGAATAACAATCTCACTGGGTCCAATATCAGAAACCAATTGTTCAAACTCTTTGATAATTCGTGTTCCCACATTTGATGAATAGTACTCTTGCTTGAAGAGTGTTCGCTCATATCCAATATGTAAGTCTCCAACAATTAAGACACGCCGGGTTCCCTCTTCTAGCAGAAGGGCAGGCGAATTCTTTATCAGCTTCAAATGCATTCTTGGTCAGTACTTCTAGACCCAATAGGTATTTTTTTCTTTATGATTAATGATTTGATAAGCAATGAATGACGAACTTGAAAGTACCATCGCTGCCATCAAAAAATCCCATGCTATCTCCGGGTCTGATCTTCAAACATTAACACAGTATTGTGGAGATCGATTTTGGAAGGCGCTTCAAGCAGTAGCTCAGGATTTAGTCAAAAAATATGTATTCGAACCAAGTGGCAGGGAGGCCTGGGTGGTTGTTGGCAAATCACGGGATTATCGTGTTTTATCTGAATTATATTGTGACTGTGAGGATTTCTATATCAACGTGATAGTCAAACGTACAGCGGATTTATGCTACCACATTCTGGCTCAAACTCTTGCAGAAGCACTTGATCTATACTCCGAAATTCGTATAGATGATATGCGGTATGATACCCTACGAGCAGAGTGGGAAATGATCCCAGAGACACCGAAAACCTCGAAACCTAAGAAAGAGAACCTTTGAATAAACTTAAAAACTAGTAATGGAAGGTGCCTGCAAGGTTCCCCACATGAGTGTGTTATATCAAATCTATTATTTGGTGACAATCGGGCTATCTATTCTAGCCAGTTTCCTAATTTTAGCATACCATATTCTGAGTGGTCGTGAAGAATAGTAATACTATAAGTCTGTTTTTGATTCAGCCCACCACTCACGAGTCCTAATAAACTGCTTTTCATTTTCTAAAATTAAACGATAGAACTCACTTTCTGGGCGTTCATGGCTTCCTGCAAGAATTCGTTTCACAACGGTTGGTCCAATCCCTCGACCAGCCATTGCGATTAAGGCCGGCTTTCCATAATTTAGAACTACTTCTGCATTTTCTCGCCCCTTTCGTAACGCTCTCTTTTCGTCGGGTGATAGCTTCATCCCCGCACGATGATGCCGAATTGCTTGCTGCAATAACTCATCTGTTGGAAACACTCCTGCAACTTGTCTTGAGGCGCATTTTTTACACTGTGGGTGCTCATCTAAATGCTTGATTGTACGAACGCTAGACCATTGACCACAGTGTAAACAAACCAAGCGTACTTTCCGGTTTAGGAGACGGTTTTTCGTTTGTTCTAGAATGTATGCTTCTGGGACTTTAGGTTCAAGGAACTCACCGAATCGCGCAAGAATTTGCTTCGCAAAAGGAGAGGGTCGTTTTCTATACAATTGGATTATTGAGATGTTGTTGGTATGGATTCTTTCCAATAGTGCGCGGGTCTCGTCGATGTCCAACTTGTCAACATAAAACTCTCTGAGCGCCTCCTCAATAATTGGAGTGCCTGTGAAATATTGCATGATTCGAAGAAGTTGGCTACTCCTAAGACTAGCGGACTTTGAAATAACTCCAAATCTCCGAGCCACATGCAAAAAACGTCGGGCAAAATAAGGTGATCTTAGCAGTATCAACTCTAATAATTCATCCATATGATTGGGATCAAGTGACTGGAGGCCTTCCTTCAGTGCGTCAGCTATGTCATAAGCTCCCCCGCGTTCAAAGCGGAACAGTATGCGGTATTGATCGGCATGAAATACAATATCTCTCCCTAATTGGGAAGTTAATAGGGCTGCTAGTAGTCGACCCAGGGTTTGATTAATGCGGGTACCAAAAGAAGAATGGATCACAATTAACTCATATCCAACCTCAATAATCAAGGTCTGGTTATCAGGGATGAAGTTACTTTGAATTTGCTCTCTTATTGTTTTGAGTTGGATTTCTTTTGCAGAATCATTGATATTAATTTCATATGACAAGGCTTCGGGGTGATCTATTTTTTGTGCGATATCTCCCCATAACTTACTAACCCCCTCTGCAACCATCTTTGATACGGGAATTAGTTCTCCACTCCAACGGGGTATCCGCCCTTTGGTTTGGTGAATCGCAGTTACGTATACAGATTCCTCGTCTTGTTTGACAACTTCCCATGGGCGTCCCCGAAGCACGAGAATATTACCAGTTTGCCCATATTCTTCAGCAAAACCAGTGTCAAGGCGTCCTACTGGTCTATTTGTGGCGACATTGATAACCCGATGATGGGGGGTATCCGGGATGACCGAGAGGTTCTCAAAATAATAGGAATAGGACTTTCGACGGGGGCGCAGAATCACATCGTCTCTTGATATTAATCCTTCCTTCTGAAGATACTCTAACACTTGAGTAATCTTCTCAGCATCGAGGTTGCTATAGGGTGAAGCCCTTTTGATGATTTCTGTAGCATGCGCATAGGTGAGGGTTTTGTATTCAATCGCCAATCCCACTAGTTGATGGGCAACAATATCTAATGCATTATAGTGGATGGGTGGGGTTTCAAGTTGACCTTCTAAGGCGTTTTTCCCAACCACAATTCCCTCACAAACATCATCAAACTTGGTTGTAAGGATTATGCCCTTTGCTTTGCGACCCAGTTGGTGTCCTGCTCGACCAACCCGCTGTACTAATCGAATAACCTGGCGTGGTGACCCATACTGGATTACTAAATCCACTGTGCCAATATCCAGTCCTAGCTCCAAAGATGAAGTACAGACCAGATACGGGATTTCTCCTGCCTTGAATTTCTGTTCTGCTTCGATTCGTGCCTCTCGTGAAAGTGATCCATGGTGCACGCCTGATTCCTGATTATGTAGACGTGCTAGTCGGAGAGCGAGCGCCTCGGCAGATTGCCTTTCATTGCAAAAGATAAGTGTAGATGAATGGTGTGAAACTAGTTCCCAGATTCGTTCAGCTGGTCCATCGAGGGGAGTTTTCTCCTCATCACCATATGAAAAGGGGCAATATTCAAGGGAAAATTGGAATGTCTTCTCAGCTGGAGATTTGATGATGCTGGCCTTTTTCTCTCCCCCAACAAAGTCACGAATTTCCTTGGGGTTTCCAACTGTTGCAGACAACCCAATACGTTGGAAAGGCTCTTTGCAAAGCTCGCGAAGGCGCTCTAAGCCTACTGTTAACTGGACCCCACGTTTGCTGGATGCCAGCTCGTGAATCTCATCAATTACAACGCATTGGATTGTACGAAGAGTCTCTCGAATTTTTTTTCCGGTCAAGATAGCTTGAAGGCTTTCTGGTGTTGTAACTAGAATAAGCGGTGGTTCTAGCATTTGGCGGCGACGCGTACTAGCTTGAGTATCACCATGTCTAACATCGGCTTTTACCTGCAGATTATTGGCAATTAGAACGAGCCTCCGAAGAATATCGCGATTAAGCGCTCTAAGAGGACTTATCCAAAGCAGATTAATCCCCTCTTTAGCTGGCGGGTTGGTTAGAATATGATGCAATCTGGGTAGAAAGGCGGCTTCTGTTTTTCCATGGCCTGTTGGGGCTATAATAAGGAGATTTTCATTTTGTAGCACTCTTGTGATGGTCCGATTTTGGATTGGAGTGGGTTTGCTAAATCCTATCTTACTCAATTCATTTTGAATTCGGGGGTCCAGTAATGAGAAGACGTTTTTCATTTATCTCGGAACCTCAGTTGTAGAAACTGAAATACTCGGAATTTTTTATCAAACCCTTATAGGTGCACTGGCAATGTGCTATAAGTGTCCTACCATAATACACTTAATGGGGTTAAGCAATTTCAATCTCTTTATTTAATTTTCCAGATTCTGAATCTATTAGAAAAACGATTATAGAGCCTTTAAAGGAAAATAATTGTCTGACTGTAAGAGAATTATCTGTTAAGACACTTATTACAGCAAGAAACTTAAGAACAGGTTATTTGTGTCCCATGGAAAATGAAGACATCCGTGAAAAGGTAGGAAAAAGAAAAGGGAAAGGTGGTTCAGTTCTCTGGGGGCTAAAAGAATAGATATCATTGTTTATGGTTGTTGATGAGTGGTTCAGAATCTTGTGTTAAGCGTAGAAAGGTGGCTTTTGTTTTTCGTTTTCTTATAGTGGGAATCAGTAGTTATGACTCGTCGTTGAGAATGTGTGGAATACTACGCGTCTGAATAGGTGTGGGCGTATGAAATCCTTGTTTGGCAATCTCTGCCGAACGCCGTGGGTTTACTTGCCTGAAGACATCATTTGCCACCTTGGGGCGCCTCATACAATTACGGTTCCAGAGTGATGTTTTTAATATAATGGCTGTAGAAACGTGTGATAGTAGTTACTCAACCTAGGGAGGCTGTTTTCAAACGTGCCACTTAAGCTTGCTGAAATTATCGATTTGATTGTTTCCAAATCTGGAAAATCCAAAGAAAAAGTGCTTCAGTTAATTGAGGCAAAGAAGAAGGAGTTAGATGGTTATGTAACCGATGAGGGTGCGGCATCTCTTGTTGCTCGAGAATTAGATTTGGATCTGTTTGAAAGCCAAGTCACCCCAGAAATCAAGCTGACTATACGTGATCTTGTTGCAGGTATGACAGGAGTATCATTGAATGTGAAAGTTCTTCGGATTTTTCCAGTAAGAACCTTTCAAAGGAAACAAGGCGGAGAGGGGCAAGTAGCAAGCATTATTGGAAGTGATGCAACGGGTTCAATTCGCATCACTTTCTGGAATAAACACACTCAACCTATCGCAGATAAGGAATTCGATGAAGGAGATATTCTTCGAGTTATAAATGGACGTGTCCGAACTGGGCTTCGTGATCAATTAGAGCTACATTTAGGAGGAGGCAGCCGTATTATGATTAATCCTCCCGATGTTGATTCCAAGGATTTTCCCGACGAACAAGTTACCTATACCAAATTAAAATCGCTCCAAGAGGGCATGTTTGATGTCTTTGTTGAAGGCGAAATTATCGCAAAGTATCGGTTAACAACGTTTCAACGTGATGATTCAGAAGGAACCGTAGCGAACCTCGCTCTTCGTGATGAAACAGGAACCACTCGCCTTGTATTATGGGATGAACAAAGTGAATGGTTCAACAAATTATCTGTAAACGATCGGATTCGTATCGAAAGTGGATATGTGCGGCTCAGTCAAAATAATGAACCAGAAATTCACCTTGGTCGCCGTGGGCGTATTCAAATCCTAAGTTCGTCCCCAAGCCCATCCACTAAGAGCTCCTCCCAACCTCAACTACTAAAGACGCTTAAATCAGGAGACTATGCCCAAATGGTTGGTGTGGCCGTCATTGACAACCAAGGATTGAGCACATTTACCAGACGTGATGGAACGGAAGGAAAACGACTTGTCCTAACACTGGCTGATTCTTCGGCTCGAGTTCGTGCAGTCGCATGGGGAAAGGCTGCAGAAAATCTTGCTGACCTCAAACAAGGAACAACGCTCTTACTTACTGGCGTCAGTTGTCGTTCAGGGCTTCGACAAGACCTTGAACTCCATATCAATGAATCCACACAAATCCTTCGAAACCCCACTGAATTAACCATTGAAGTTCCATCAGAAACTTATCTCAAATCCGAAGAAGCGAATACTCCGGACCAAGTATTAGCAAATGTGACTGAAGGCAATTATGTTACTGTGCGCGGAACAATTGTTCAGGTTATTCATCAAAAATCTGTTTATGATTCCTGTCCTAAATGCTTCAAAAAGGTCTCACAGACCAATTCTACAATTACCTGTCCAAAGTGTGGAAAAATTCCCAAATTTGAGCCCCGACTTATTGCGAAGATTGTAGTAGATGATGGTACCGAAAATATCCGTGCTAGCCTCATTGGCACCGCAGCTGAGACACTCTTTGGAATGACTGGATCTGCTGCGAAGAAATTAATCATAGAGTCAGGAAACGAAGATGAACCTGTTCGTCAAGTTGAAGAAGCGCTTCTAGGAAAAGAACTGAAACTCTCAGGTCGAATCAATCTAAACAACTTCTCTAATGAATTAGAACTTTCTGTCAATGCAGTATCCGAAGCAGACCCACGAGAAACAGCTAATCAGTTAATTATTAACCTAGAACGAAAAGCCCAAAGGTAATGTAGGTCTTTCATACCAGATAATACAATTGACAACAAGATTTTTGGTGTTTGAAATGGGTCGACGACGAAGAAAAACTACTCCCAGACGTCCGATAAGAACTATCCCCTCAATTTTCAATTGTCCTCGTTGTGGACGTAACGCCGTTCGGGTAGAAATGAACAAAAACATAGGTAAGGCTACTATACATTGTGGTAATTGTGACATTCAAGCTACAGTTGCAATAAATCCCTTAACTGAACCTGTCGATGTATATGGCGAATTCGTCGATATTTGTGCAGCACAACCACCATCGGCAAAGTCCCCTGATTCTACATTGGAATCAGAATCGTAACCTTTTTGATTTTTTAACCTGCTACATATTCCTTCTATAAAACCATCTCACGCTGATTTCAATGAGAACTTGTTGCATAATACCCGCATTCCAAGAATCACGAGCAATCAAGCAAGTGGTCGATCTTTCACAACGATATTGCCCAAATATTATTGTTATTGATGATGGGAGTACAGATAATACACAACAAATTGCTGAAAAGGCTGGAGCAACAGTTCTTCGTCATTCTCAGAATCGAGGAAAAGGTGCAGCATTACGAACAGGATTTAATCATGCCCTCCAGATGGGATACGATATCATAATTACACTAGATGGTGATTTACAACACAATCCCCATTCAATTCCACGATTTATTTCTAAAATCCATGAAGGATATGACGTTGTCGTAGGCTCTCGTTATGCCACGCGTTCTGAGGAAATGCCCTTTGCAAGAAAATTAAGCAATCTAATAACCACACAAGCACTAAGGGTGTTCTTCAAACTTCCTGTCACTGATTCACAATCCGGCTATCGGGCTTTCAGGAAAAAAGTGCTAGAAGTGGTTCACGTTCGAGATGATGGATTCGCAGCTGAGACTGAAATCCTAATCGATGCCCAACGTGCAGGATTTGCGATCACCGAGGTTCCTATTGCCACGAACTATGGCGACGAGGAATCAAAAATTCGCGCTTCTCGAGATATCGCTCGTTGGTTACTAACTCTTAGTCGGAATCTAATTCCTCAAACTCGTTTTGTTCGCCAAAGTGAGTAGCCAAACACAACGACTCCCACAACCAAAACCAGCGCCACAAAGAAAAGCATAATTTGGACAGGATTGTGAACAAGATCAAGAGCCATCCATCTGAAAATATTATACCACAAAACGCTGTTGTCACCTGACTGGAACCAACTTTGGTTCGTTACAATACAAGTTGTGTCAGAAAACATCGTTGTTGAGGAACAGAGTACAATCCTAGACTGCCCAATCCAAAATGCTGAGAGCCAACTCGGCTGAGGACGCAGCACATGACCTCCAACAGATACTGCTTGGGCCGTCTCAGATCCACTCGCAATAATGAGATCCGAATAAACTGACAATAACGAGCCCCCAGCAACGAGTAGCGAGGTAATCCCATTAATCAAAAGTTCACGATCGGGGTAAGAATAAAGAAACGAACTATTTACTTCAATATTATACGAGAGAATATGTGAACTATTCAGATCTATGATGGCATCACCTTGTGTTTCATTTCCATCGACAAATGTAGTAAAGCGAATTCGAGGTTCCAATAAGGCTTGCAGGATTGAATTAACAGATAAGGGATTTCCAATCCGTCTATTTACGACCTGAAAATCACTCAATAAAAACAAGGATCCACCTTGGCTGATATAATCAGAAATCACTTCCAATTCTGATGAAGAATAGTTATCCATTGGATTTGGTATCACAAGAATATGAGATCGGGATAGGTTCGCAGCAGTTAATTCTCCTGTTTCAAGTAACCGAACTTGGTATTCGGGAAGATCGCCAAAGAAGCCGATAGCTTCTGAGAAATTTCCCTTTGCCACGCTATAAGTAGTATTATGACTAAAGTCAAAGACAATAACGATCTGTCCTTCTTCTTGTTGGCTGGTCCCACTTGTGTATGGCACAATGAATAAGAGGAGTAGAACTAAGAAACAGACAATGAGTCGGTGGCGGGCTATGTGGACCATCTACCGAGTTCACCTGGAACTGCTAGGCACATCTGACAATAATCAAGCCTTAAAGCCTTTTCCCAACAGGAGGATGTTTGATACCTAAATTTCAAAAGTCAGAGGAAATAAAAGTATATTCACTTGTGCTGCCTAAACGCATAAGAGTAAGGACCCTATTCAGTGAAGGTAATGGCTGACACTATCGTAACTACAGAAGTTCAGCGGAAATTCTTCCACTCACTTATGATTCTTGTCGCTTTAGTTAATGCGATTGGGATAATGCTCTTTGGTGTTCCTTATGGTTCACTCTTATCAATTGGATTTACAGGCATCTGCCTCATTTTTTTCCTTGGAATAGAAATCTCGCGGATACGTGTCTATGGTTACTTTCCATTCAAACGTATTACTGATCGCGTAATGCGTCCACGTGAGCGGACAAGACTGGGGGCAAGCGTGTATTTCGCTGTAGGAACCATGATTATCTTCCTAACTCTTTATCTGCTCGGAAACATCCTACTTCACTTGTTTCAGTTACCCTGTTTTTGGATGCTTTCAGGCTGGTTAGCCGTAGGCGCAGTTTTAGTTGCAGCTATCGGTGACGCCATGGCGGCCATCATTGGTGTACGATTTGGTCAACGCCGAATTAAAGGTAACCGTACTTTGGAAGGTGCAATAGCGGGATTCATCTTTGGGTTTCTGGCGTTCCTCCCTCTCTGGTTCCTGGTCGGCATTCCGTGGGTGTATGGATTAATTGCAGCATCAGTTTTATTGTTGGTCGATTTAGCTGCTTCTCCCATTGATGATAATTTATTAAATCCGATAGCAATTGGATTGGTCTTGGCATTTTTCGAAATATTGTTTGTGACATTTCTGCTTGGAGGAATCGGCTGAATGGATTACCATCAATCATATACGCAGTCGATTCGAGCAAAAGTTCAACGGCTTGCGAAAATCGCTGAAAGCGCGAGAAGCAAAGGTCTTGATCCAACAAGTGAAGTGGAAATTCGACCTGCGGAGGATGTTGCAGGACGTGTAGAAGGCCTAGTTGGTCCACCAGGTATTGCGGCACAAATTCGCGAATTAAGCGAAACAAAACCCGCACATAGTGTTGCCTTTGAAGTGGCTCGGAGTATAATTCATAATGCTCAAGTTAATGGCGAAGATTTGGAGGCTGCAGCCGAACAAGCAATTCGAACCGCCCTTGCAATACTTACAGAAGGAATTACTGCTGGGCCAATTGAGGGCATCGCGGGCGCAAAAATCAAGACAAACACAGATGGCAGCCGATACCTAGCGATATATTTTGCTGGACCAATTCGAGCCGCAGGAGGAACTGAAGCTGCTCAGACTGTAATTGTTGCTGATGCAGTTCGTCAACAAATCGACTTGGACCGTTATAAGCCCTCCAACGAAAATGTAGAAAGATACGTAGAAGAAGTTGATTTGTATAATCGGATTTCTCATCTTCAATACCCTTCTCGACCTGATGAAGTTCGTTTAGCTGCACGGAATATACCTGTGGAGGTCACTGGGGAACCTACGGCCCAAGTAGAGGTCACAGGCTATCGTGATTCCCCAGGAGTCGAAACGAACCGCCTCCGTGGTGGGGCAATCCTTGTCTTAAATGACAGCATTTTGGGTAAAGCCCATAAATTAGCTAATCAAGTGGCTCAGCTGTCTCTCTCAGGCTGGGACTGGTTAGAAAACCTCAGCCCCCAAGAAACAGACGAAAATCAACTCGAACAACGAGTTCAACCCAAAGAAAAATATCTAGAAGATATTATTGCTGGGCGTCCAGTTTTAGCATATCCGTCACGAAAAGGCGGATTCCGAATCCGATATGGTCGATCTCGGAACACAGGTCTAGCGGCTCTTGGCATTCATCCTGCCACCATGGTACTTCTTGATAGTTTCATCGCATGCGGTACACAACTCATCATAGAACGTCCCGGAAAAGGATGTATTGCTATGCCCGTCGACTCTATTCACGGACCGATTATCAAAACACAAAGTGGGAGCATACATCGTGTGGACACAGTAGAAGAGGCTAAGGAACTCTGTGACTCAGTGTCAAAAATACTCTTTCTTGGTGATCTTCTTATCGCGTTCGGCGAATTCCGGGAGAATAACCATCTTCTAGTTCCAGCAGGATATTGTCCCGAATGGTGGGCACAAGAAGTACTTAATCAGTTTCTCGCTGCTCCTTCTAAGGTTCGTCAACAATTCTATGCACATGTACCGAAAACGGAATTCTTTCAACTCGTTACAAATCCCCTATTAACCTATCCTGACCCTTGGCAAGCAATAGACCTCTCACTGATTTTAAACGCCCCACTTCACCCACGCTATCTGTATTTCTGGGAAGACCTCTCAATTCATCAACTCAAAGTCTTTAACAACTGGATTCAGGAACTAACACCAACATTCGAGAACGACAAAATCAAGACATTGCATGGGTCCTTAGATGATGAAATTGAAGAGATTATCAACACTCTCTGTATCCCGTGCAAAATTCAGAAACGCCAAATATGGTTTTTTGAAGCTGCACCAATTCTTCATGCCCAGTTCATTGGACCTAATAGATGCAAATTTCCTGATTCATCAAGCAATGAAGGTGATGCGTTAGACCATTTACAGGATAATTGGTCAATTCCTCTCCGTCCTAAAGGCACCTTCTATGTTGGTGCACGCATTGGGCGTCCAGAAAAAGCGAAACGACGCGAGATGTCACCACCCCCTCATGGCATTTATCCAATAGGAAATGCCGGAGGGGCAATGAGAGATATTCGCAAAGCCGAGAAGGTCCAAACAGTTTCAGTTGATATTAATCATCGGCTCTGTTCCCGATGTGGAAAACTTACTTTTCTTCAAATGTGTCCCACATGTCACATTGAAACCTACCAAACATATTGGTGCCCCAACTGCAACTTATCTAGTAAAGGACAAAAATGTGGAAAATGTGGGACAATCACAAATACCTACGGACCAATGGATCTCCAGGTCAAAAACGAACTGCAACGAATTCATACACAATTAGGTGGAAAGCTGCCGAAACGTATCAAAGGCGTCAAAGGATTGATGAGCAAAAATAAAACTCCTGAAATCCTCGAAAAAGCCGTCCTCCGCGCAGCGCACGATCTTTTCGTGTACAAAGATGGCACAATCCGCTACGATATGACTGATGCTCCTTTGACCCACTTCAAACCCTGCGAAATCAATGTACCCTTAGACAAACTAAAAAAATTCGGATATGATTTTGACAAAACGGGAGCCCCTCTCCAAAACGCCTCACAAATCTTGGAACTAAAAATCCAAGACGTAATCGTCCCCTACGATTGCGCAAAATACCTTTTCCGTATCTCACAATTCGTTGATACCCTTCTCACCCAAGTTTACGGCCTCGACCCATTCTACAACCTCCAAACCCCCGAAGACCTTGTGGGCCACCTCGTCATCGGCCT
>JBHLPI010000008.1:0-43667 GCA_048939595.1 Promethearchaeota archaeon
AATTGGGAGAAGTTCTCCCTGTTGGATGGACGGCAGATATTCGAGGTGTGCCGAACATAATGAGCGGGGAATAAAGATAAACTGACTTTCTAGCGCTAATGCGGAGGACGCACGAATCAAGTAAGGCAAAGGGGCTTTTAAGAAAAGCGGGAGTGACGCAACCCCTGTTCCATTTGTGATAACCTGGAATTCCTCTGAGATCCCTTGAATTGTCAAGTTAAGGTGGACCAGTCGGTCTCCTAGACCAACCCAGGTGGTGAGATCGCCAACGAATACATAGAGTTTCGAAGTGGTGCCTACAACTGGTTCTTGTTGGTCGAGTCCTAGTCTGATTCCGATTTTATTTTTTTCGAGTAACCAGGCTAGCCCATTTTCAGCTGTTGCTTGTGCAGTTGAAGTGCTAGGTAGATTAGGTCCTAGAAAAAGAACTGGAATAGATGTTAAAGCCGGAGGAAAATACGCTAGGGATGACCATATTGTATTCCCTACCAGTACCAGACTTGAGTTGTGGATTGAAACTGCGTGAACCGTTGAGCAGTTTCGGAATAACTGAGCAGCGGAACCATCAAGGAGTGAAGAACTCTGGATGACGGGATGGAATGCTTTAAGCCCATCCACTGCTAGTTGAGTCGTACCAATATTTGTAATGGTGAGGCTCGCAGAATGGTGCAAAAATAGAGCGCCTCCATTACCTAACGCGAGGAGAGGAAGGGAAAATTGTGTTATGTGTTGAACCATTACAGCATCAATAAGAAGTAATGGATCAATGATTAGTGCTTGATATTGCCAAAGTCGTGGGTCTAAGTAATCAGTGATTGTAATGTGGGCGATTTCCTCGAAGAGCGGAACCCAGTCCTCTGAATTATTCGGAGGTGTGGGAGGCACGTCGAAGGCGAAATCTAAAACAAGACCGAGGATTAGCTGAGTCGTATTCACGAGATTAATGAGTTTACAATGGGATATCCCATCATAGAGAGAATGTTTGTAGGGATCCGGATATTGATTGGTTGAGATAGTCACCGTAGGCATTCCGTTTGTATGGAAGGTCCATTCGGAGATGCACCAGGCGAAATCGTGATGGAGATCATCTAGAGTTTCGATTCGTGAAGTCTGCGTGTCTACTAATGGGATGTTCAGATTAAATGAGGTTTCGAGAAGGCTATGCTGAATGGGGGTAACATATTCCTCAGAAAAATAGTATAGAGCGAGGAAGGTGGGCCAGACGAGTCCAGCGTAAGCAATTTCATCGATATTAAGGACAAAGGTTGTTGTAGGATTGATACCTAATAACCGAAGACCATGAGAAAGGAGTTGATGTGAGCCCCACAAGGATTGAGTTCCATTCCCTTCCTCGCCACCTAAGAATGCAAACAACACATTCCACTTGTTGAAGGATCCTGGATTGGCAACAAGAATATTAAGAGCTTCAAGGAGGGTGGCAATACCCGCAGCATTATCATTTGCCCCATGAGCTAGGGTGGTTGTTAGACCTAGCAGATCATACCGAGCAGAATCGAGGTGACAAGTGATTATGATTGTAGAGGCGGAGGCATTAATGCCCCAGGGTGTAACATACAGATTCCGTGTCCAGAAATTCTGGTTGATGTATGTGGTTCCGTTCCATGTGGCTTTAGGGATATAAAACCAGTCACTAACGTATGAGACTCCCATCGATGAAAGATAGGATGTTATAAAATCTATGGAGGCGTTTGCATCCGGGTGGAAGGGATGTCGGCTATTATAGCCCGCAAGTAAAGTGAGAAGACCCATTAGACGTGTCGCATTCACACAAGTGGCCATTTCTCGCTGCCAAAAGGCTAGATTTGAGCCGTTGGTCAGATAAGCGACGGATGGAGGGGACGATACGGGTGGAGAAGCAGAGCAGGAATTCGGAGAGGGTAAGACCGTAACTGGTGACCAGGCATCAGGGGTAGCGAGAGACGCAGGAAAACACGCTTTTGTGAAAGGGTGCACTGAAGCAATACTACTAAGTAGTAAACTAATGAATACTAGCGTAAGAACTGTGACGCGTCTCATGGGTTCTTCGCTGTCCTGGCGAAATTTAGTTCGTTTATATACGTTACGGTGACCAACAGGACTCAAGCTACAAGAGAGAATCTTGGTGGGAAAAAACCGATGGTATAAATACAAAAGAACTAGCTTCTCGTTTAGCCCTAGCCTAAAAGAGACATTATCATATCAAAAGTTCTAAACACTCTAGAAAACGTGAGATCTGTTAGATAAGTCGTTGATTTTGGCAACACACAGTCGAGAGACCAACACCCGGTAGGTGGCTCATCGGCAAAGATGCTTTCTTTGGGAAACGCATTTGGTTTAGTTTGTTCAGAAAAATTAATTGAGTGGGATGGCACGAATGGTGTCCTCCCGTTTCTCAAGAAAGCCTGAAGCTTGGAGGATTTCAATGGCCTCCTGCACTTCTTTGGGAAGGAGTCCTGCTTCGATTGAACGTTGGAATAGCTCATGAATGGGTAACCATTTTGAGATATCAGAGTGATATGAGCGAAGAAGTTGGAGAACTTGTTCGGCCGGGCGAAAACCCGTTTCAGGGAGGCGTGGCCTATGAAAGGCATTTTGTTTTTGTTGGACCTGTTTTTGTGCTTCTATGAGGCTGACGACTATAGTTCCTGGAAGTGTGTGAAGCGCGAGTTTCTTTCTACAGCGAGGGCAAGAGTTACGGTGGACGCCAACAGGGATGTAGGTGTATCCTAAACAGTGGGGACATTGTACTACTTTGTACCGTCTTGGCATCTTAATCATCATTTAGAAAATCAGTAGAGTTCGTTTCAGCAGGTTGATCGGCAAGCAGTTGGAGTAAGTCTTGAGATGACTCAGGTATGGCACTCTGAGGAGATTGAATGCGGCTTAAGAAGTCATTTAATCGTTTTTTCTGACGTATGAATAGGAAACTGCCTATTATTACTCCGAGAATCATCGCGGTGAGGGACCAAATGAGAAGGGAAGTATCTAGGCTACTAATGCGGTAGATGGAATATCGAACTAAGAAGGGAGTGGTAGCCTGGCAAGGAGCAAACCCACGTTTTCCTTCGAAGCGAACTATGATGGTGTAGATTCCAGGTAGGGGTGTCATTATTGTTAGTTGACCGATGCCGGTGGAATCGGTTATGATTGAGAAAGCGTGGAGGAGCGTGCCATCCTGGCTTAGTAAGTGCACGGTTAAGTTGGCTGTTAGGCCTGAAGAAAGGGTGCCGTTGGTGTAAGACAGTTGAACTCCGATCTGGATAGTTGGCTGCAAGAGGATATCATCTATCTCCAAGGGGTCAACAGTTAGTTCGAGCATTGGCAGAACGACTTCACGTAATGTTATGAGGAGAACTGTCTGGCTTTCGTGATAAATGTCGGGAGAGTCCAATTGCCCGAAGAGGACAACGATTAGATGGTCCCCAGCGATATCTGAATACTGTGTTGCGAGTGTAGTTTCACCATACCCGCTGGTGATGGTGATTTCCTGCCGCCATAATCCGTCCCAGTAAAGGATAGCCGTACCATTTGGAGAGGGAGCAGAATTGGCAGTTACATCGAGTTCGATGAAGATAGTGTCACCTGCATAGGGGTGCGTTGAGTTACTAGTGATCGAAAGGGAGGTGGTATCCCGAAGAAGAACTTGAAGAGGTGAGGATGACCAGGAGCTATGGATTGGGGTCTCAGTGACTGTCAGGCGTAATTCTCGGTAACCGAGAAAACCACTTGCAACCCAATGGCAGGTAGCTTCGCCAAATACATTGGTTGTGGTTGTGTCTAAGAGGGTCTCATCGTCGTAGAGGCTAACAACTAAATTGGAGAGGAAAGAGCCATTGAGGGCATCTGAAACCTTGATCTGAAAATAGCTCTGGTTGCCGATGAAAAATGTGGAGGAGGGGAGTATGTTGATAGTACATGCAAGGGGGCGACGATTAATTTGGATCACTGTAGTTGTCTGAGAAGCATTATACATATCGCACTCGACAAATTGTACACTAATCTGCCATTGTCCTACTTCGTCGGGTATCCATGAGCCTAGCACTAGTCCGGTTTGATTAGTGGTTAAGCTAACAGAATGATAGGGGATGGAGTCGCCTGGCCGAGTAAGGTTGAAAAGGACCTTATAACCCGTGAGTTTTGTGCCGTTTTCATTCCTGAGACTAATTCCTATTGCCACAGGATCAAACAGAACTGGAGTTGCTGGTTGTATGTTTTCTATGTCTAAGGTGGTATCAAACACTATTACCGTAATTGTCATTGTCTCGGTGAAGAAAGTACAGTAAGGTACACTAGCGTTGATACGGAGAATATAGCTGGTAGATCTAAGGTTTTGGGTTGGAATGGATACGTGATACTGGCTTGCTCCGACATAGCTTGCGCCATAGGTTTCTGGCGTTGATAATAGAGTCAATACAACAGCTCCGTTTGCAATTGGAGATTGTGGTAAACTTGCACCTGCAAGTCCAATGTTGACCGTGACGTTAAGTGGAATGCTTCGAGGAATCGATGTGCCAGGTACAAGGGTAGTGCTGAGTGAAAGCGTGCCCCAGCCGGTACAGAAACTGGAGATAATTGAATAGGCCGGAATTGAACCGGGAGAATGGGCAAAAAGGGTGAGGTTCTGAGGACCTAGTGCGTTTAGGTTGATGGGAATGAGGTCTTGAAGCATGAAAGAGCCAGCAGGATTAAGTCCACAGAAACTGAGAAAGGAGGTGTTGAAGAGAACGGTTTGGATATGGATTGTGTCAGGTAGTTGACCCCAGTGCGTTTCGATTACTGTTGCTGATAAAGTGAAAGAAGCGCCGAGAGTCACATTGCCGAGAGGAGAGGTGATTTGCGTTAGATCGAGGATAGGGCTTACATCTAGATCAGTGAGAAGATTCATGCGTTGAATCAGTTCTGTTCCTAACCTGACCAGATATGGGTTCCATTTTCCTTGAGGAAGAAATGGGTCTGTGACTAATCCTTCATATGAAAATGTGGTGAGAAGTTGGTCATGAATGATTGACCAATCAAGACCGTAGAATGCATTGGGGTTGAGTCCCATTTCAACTAGAAAATACAAGATTTCAGTGGCATAATAGATGCTAAGTAGAGAAGCATTCTCGTGGAGATACTGCCTAGCGAAGAACGCTAGTTTGTCTCCATTGAGCCCTGCAAGCGAAGGATTCAGATAGGCATAAGCGCGTAATCCAAGCCAGGTTTCGGCGAGATACCCATCAGCAGCACGCCATTGGGCTGGTGGACGAATGGCATGGGCTAGGTCCTGGAAATATTGATGAGTCACATTTTCGTGTAGACAGCTGGTTAAGTAGGCAAGTATGGCTGATGCGTTTTTCAAATCTGTGGGCAGTCCACCTAATCCTTGATGAGCTAATAAATTCCAGCATGTTGTATCGAAGCGAAAAGTTAGATTACTTTCGTGACCGACATAGAGATGATGAATTCCCAACATCCCTGTATATCCTAAAGCCGTTGTTTGGCAATCTTCAATTTCCTGTCGGATATGAATAGCGCGTGTAGTCCAAGGTTCATAGGTTAGCCCTAACTTTGCTGCCAATTGGCTGTACCCATAATGATAGAGTGGCCCAAACGTTCCCGTTTCCATGGCGATACGATCAGGAGTTGGTGTGTCCGTGTCAGCTCCTATGGAAGCGGGGAGTTGATGAGCTGTAAAAGAGTTACGGCTTGGAGACCAACAATTGTCGAGATAGCTCAGAAAAGCTGAAAAGTTCAAAAAGCGCAATCCGTCAACCTGCCATAAAGTCTGGATAACATCAACGCTTGACAAAAAATCGCCAAAAATAACTGGTTCGCTAGCCCCGCCCCAACCCGTTAGACAATGAGTTAGATATTGGAGTAGATTGGGTTCAGTGAGACCTAATCCGCCGGTCAAGGCAAGCGCTTGGACACCGTACCAGGTTTCATCGGGTGAGTTGTGAAAATCATGGAGGAAATCACCACGCCCCCATCCTCCATTAGGAAATTGATTTGCTAAAATGTATGTGCGACTGACACTTGAATTGTACTGGGGTAGTTGGTCAAGAATGGAAAGGATTTGGAGAGCACAGGAAGTGCCAAGGATCCACTCCTCAGAGTCCATGGTATATTTCGTATCGAAAACATTGCTCCCTGCGGGTTCTTCACAGCTAGCAAGGAAAAGGAGGAGGGCAGTTTGATTGACTGCATCTAGGGCGTTAAGTTGAACAAGGGCTTTGAGAGCATGCAAGGTTTCAATCAGGCTTGCACTAAAGCCACCACTAGCTGTAGAATAGAAACCGCCATATTCAGAATTCATGGGGTTCAGCTCTTGGCAGGCAACAACAAAATCGATTGCCGCTGAAATATCAATGGCATTTAGTTGGCCAAGAGCTGCTAAGCCTTCCAGCGCAAAACAAGTCGTAGCCAGTGTTATCTGTGGTGCACCGAACTCAGTGAAGAATCCTCCTGATATGGCATCTTGACATGAAGCCAGATACGTACTGATCCGAGTCTGGTTAAATTGGTCAAGAATATTCAATGCCTCTGCCATAAGAACACCCATAGCTGTGGTCATGCAACGATCGTTGAGTTGTGGACTTGCCAAATCTTCAAAGTAACCGAAAAGGGGATTATAGCAGGTTGCGAGCCATGATGCAAAACTGGAGATATTCACAGCTAAATTGAAGGATTCAATTATATCGGTCACATAATAAGAAAGGCGGAGTGATGGCTCAAGGGGATACCCAAATCCACCTGCGCCTTGAACTTTCCAATATTCTTCGTTTGCCTTTAAGGGTAATTGCCAAGTGGAAAGCGTGTTCCCGAGTCGTTGTTGAAGAGTTGGACGGATTAACCAGTGTAGGAGATTTTCACAAAACTGTCGACCATAAATATTCAGGCTTTCTACTTGATCGATTCCCCAATAGTAAATGAAGGGATTATTGGCGAGGCTGCGAAACCAGAGTAGCTGAACTCCTGAGCCATCAAAGTTTGTTCCTAATATTTCTGCTTTATCAGGTAATGCTGTTTTGCGATAGGCATCATAATGGACTAGTTGTGAATAGAGCCCATACCGTCCACTGTTTAATGGAATATTGTGGGGGAGAGAGAAAATCTGAGAGGTGTTAAGGGGTGACCATAGATATCGTTCAATTGAGGGAATGAAGTGATTCGCTGGCTCAAAACCGTAAAGGCGATCTAGCACTTCATGACCATATCCGAGAAGTAAAATCGGTTGTGAATAATTACTAAGAATGTCTGTTGCATTCTGGCTAACTCCAAATGAAGCCCCACTTGTTCCTACACTCGGTGTAACGATGATTAGATCACATCCTGTGGTGTAGGAGAGGTTATTAATGTGCGAGATAGTGGTGTTGAAGCCGAGGTTTTGAAAGAGAGTAGTCCAGGCCTCTACTGGTTCCTGATAGGATTCATTTACATAATCACCATAAATAAGCATGAGATTGCCGAATGTGATTTGCAATGGGGCATAATCTGGTGCTGGAAGTACCCTGGAGGGGATTGCTGATAAAGGGGAATTTGAAGAAGAGGAGGTGGTTGGAGATTGATCGAATGCTTGAATTTTGTCAGGAGGTGATAATGCGCTCAACTTAGTGTCTACATCTTCGAAGGGAGTTAACGGGCGGTCGCTGAGAAGAGGAAGAAGAAAAAGACAAAGGAGAGTAATATGACAGATCCAGTGTATGTAGCGCGGCATAATCTGTGAGCTCTTTTGAATGGTTGGCGGAGCGGGGTTTTTGGTTTGTTTTTAAGCATTTTGGCTCATTGGTGCAGAAATTGGAGGTTTTCGATGTGTTGGAAGAAAATATTGGATGAGATAATAGAAGAGAACCGTTACTAATGTGGCTCCAAGGAAGGCTAGGATGATTGATTGATAATTTATCCAATAATGAAAGAGAATATGAATTTGAGGAAGGGAGGGAGATGACGAAGAGAGCCATAAATGGGCTTCATGAACTGGCCGGGAGCCTCCGAATAGGAGTGATGTGGCACTGATAAGAATGCCTGTATGAAATTCGTAATAATAGGTTTCAGACTGTAGTTGATTTGAGAAATAGGTGAGTTGCCAGCACAAATAATAGGCTTCGTTGATGTGGAGTGAAACCAAATCGGTTACCGTAAAAGGGGCTGTGCGAAGAAAATTATTAGTTACAGGAGCATCGCCATCAATACGAATCTGATCTCCCAGCTGAAGCCCAGGAAGGACCCACCAAGCTGTGTAAAGAGTGAGACCTGCGAACTGGTAACTGCGGTTCAAGCTATACGTGTAGGAGGCGTAATTCGTAGTCCAAGTGGTTCCTTCATCCCACGTAAGGTTCCATGTTAAAGAACCTAGGTAGAAATGAGTAGCGGTTGAATTTAAAATAAGTTCAACAACACCCCAATATGAACTAGAGAGATTGTCATAACGCGAAACCACCATGAGGTGGTAATTTCGTACTTGATTCGGGCTCATTGGTTTGCTGTTGGTTTCTACGGAATCCGCAGCTGTAATGGGAAGGAAAGTACTAACTGAGACCAGTAAAGATATGAAAAGAAATGAAAGAAGTGGGGATTTTCTTTTTAAACTGAGCCCGTTCACATCACTAAACATAAAGTATCACGTGAGAATATTATCGATGAACAGGAGCGCGGCGGATTATGGTATTTTTTATAAATTTCGGTATGGTTTGAGAAGTTGCCAAAATATTAGGGCCAGAACACTGCTACCGATAATTGTACCACCAAGAAGGATAATTGAAAATGTTGCTTCGGTTAGTGAGACAATCACCAGGTATAAGCAGCTAGCAATAAGAGGAAGGGAAAGGAGGATCAGTTCGAGAAAAGTCTGACTAGGTCGATTCTTGGCAACAGAGATGACAAGTTGGACATCTGCTTTACTTGGTGAGAGACCGATAAAGAAACAGAAAGCAAAATAGAAAACCAGCCCTTGATGCATAGGGAGGACCAGCCAGGATGAAAGTAACAAATACAAACCAAACGCGAGAATGATAAGGGGAGCAAAAGCCACAAGAATACTGCTTGTAAAGGTCCGAATTTTAGCTACATCAACGATTACGCCTCCAGCAACCCCTTCATGGTTTCTAAGAAATATACGATGTTCGAGAACAGGAATGCCGGTCAGACGGCAGAAGAGATCGTGACAAATTTCATGAAGTACGATACCGGGGAGTGCGAGGTAGCGGATTAGTGTCCCAAGGCGTCTACTTAAAACATCGATGAGTTTCATCAGGACTAAGCTAGCGATGAGAAAAAGGGGAATATAGATCATGGCGTCTAATAGCATTGCCAAAACAAAGAGATCAAAAGTCGCTTGCACCCTGTCACCCCTATTGATGGAGACCCTCCGATTTTTCCATTCGACCTCGATGAGAGGGGACCCTAGCCGATTCGTTATTTGTCACATCGGGGGCAGAGGTGGGTGGATGAGTAGGTCTGAGATGAGGTAATGTTTCAGAATCAATTGCATCTTGGTTAGATTGACGATTGGAGGTTCTAAGGGGTTGAGCAGCTTGGACGGGGATCATATTACGAATTCGAAATTGCTCGAATGATTTTGTTGCTCGATGAATGAGAATAACCGGTCCCAAGATTCCTAGAGCTAGTGTCACTAAAGCAATTGGAAGAAAGCCAAGACTTGCCAAGATTCCAGAAAGCCCAAGGAATAGCGGGAACAGAATCAAGGAAAGCCCAAGCTTTTGATTAGATTCTTTAAGCTCGTGAACGTTTGTGTTTTGGGCATCGGGGGGTGAACTTCGTTGAGGAAGATTGTGAGTTAGAAATTCGCCAAGATGGCTGGTATGTATCACTTGGACTGGATAGAAAGCGGCTTGTTCCCTAATGGAGGGAAAAATGCCATCGGTTTGATAGAGGATAAGGGGAACCATCTGGCAATATAGGGATTGTGCTGTGCTATCTGTGAGGACATGGGCTTTTCTACCAAGAAAACTGATGGTATGGCTTTGAAAGGTGGAATTCAGGTGGTGAATACTAGCTGGAAGCTGACTTTGGAGATGTTCTAACGTTTGTATAAGAAGAGCAACCTCTGTCTGGAGCGCTTTACCAGTCCTATTGGCTTCCCGAAAAACAAGGATATCACAGCAAACAACACCTTGATTTTGGTATGTACGAACAGCGATTTGGGTGCTGTCACCCATTGTCGATAAGGAGACGAACTCGTGTTGACTTAGAGTAGTCACAAGCGTCTCAGGATTTTGGTTAGATTGGTTTACTTCAACTGGGGTCATGACAGATGCGCGCGGGATTTAAGGAATTTTTAAGGATTTCTATTCGAAGCACCATTGGATAAAATGTGGGTGCAAAACAAATGCACCTTGTTAGAATAATTCTTCTTAATTTGTAGAACTTCATTTTTACTGACAGACTGTTGACTGCTTCCAGATTGCGTGTTGAAAGGCTCAGAAATCACAGATTTTCTAGTGTGTTCAGAAAAATGGAGTAATATCTGAACAAGCTAGATCTACCTGTAAAATAGATTACAAATATGGTGATCTATCCTTCAATAGCGAAAATTCTAAGATACTCAGAACTCGGGTCAATGCAAGCTCTGATTATTGGAGAATCCCATTTCGGATAGTTCCGAGGAGCGGAATACGGAAACTCGATGAGCAATGTGTTCGAAATAGCATTCACCCGCGGTGTGTAGTTTAAGTAATGTTACTATCTAGAAGTGAGAATGCGGAGATTACAGGAATGAAAAAACCTCAATGGTTAATTGATTCAGTTATGCGGCGAATCACAGTACAGGCCAGAGGACCAGCATTGCCTTTAGCAAAGGGATTGTTAGAACAGATTTCACAGTATATTGTGGCGGGAATGCCTGTGAAAATGGCTCTTAGAGAATCACTTCTACTAGCAATCCATTCAGCGCAAGTCGAAGTAAAACATTGTGTTGGAAGTGAACGTTATGCCCTTGATGATTTCATTAGCAATTGTATGAAAGTAGAAGCAATGACTGAAGATCTAGTTTGAGTATAGTTGATTAATCAAACATCATCGCATTTAGAAATCACGTGGATTTTAGGTCCTTCAAATGCCTAGGAGTAGGAAAGATAAGAAAACCTTTAATCACAGTGTGCCGGGTGAAGGCATCAGTAACCAGAAAGGGAGATTGCACTCATTGACAGTTTCAGTCTATATCTTATGCAAAGTGTTCATGGGGCATATCCAAAATGTTGTGGAAGCCCTGCGAGAACTGAAAGAAGCAACTAGTATTACGGTAACAACAGGAGAATACGATGTTGTTGCCCGCTTGAACTTGCCTAACCTTGAAGCCCTGTATGAACTTACCGTTAATCATATCGGTAAAATTCAGGGATTGGAAAGCGTCACTACAGCGGTTGTTGAAAAAGAGTTCTAAAGATACGAGAAAACCATGGAACCGGGGAGGACGAGTTTGCGAGCAGCGATGGAACAACTCATAGGCGCCCGGCCAGCAAAAACCGTCTTCTATTTCCTCGCCCTCACCTCGGGCGTGTTATACGCTTTCTCCGTGTTCTTTGATGTCTTTATTTACCGAATTTTTTTCCACCCATTCCTCCTCAATATTCATGCAGCCGTGGCATTTGCACTTGCAGAACAGTGGCTTGCATTCTTGTTTACCATCATTTTACTAATTATTCTTAGTATCCCCACTAATCGTGCGCGTCGCCGAAGTCTTGGAACTACCATTGATCGATCCTTTGCTCACATTACTCTACCTTCTCGGAAAATTATTCGCGACATTATCCTTGCAGGGCTATTTGCGGGCATCGCAACCTTCGCTTATTACTATGTTGCGGGGCAAAGCTCAGATGTCTCAGCGGTTATTCCCTTCTCTCGATTATCGCTCATCTATCTCATGATTGGGGACCTTATCCTGATTCGGGATTGGCCTAGCCCTATTGAGGCGCTCTCAATTCTTGCCATCGCCTTTGGAGTCATATTGGTCGGGATTACACCACTGGGGATTTTCAATCCCTATTTATTGTTGTTCGTGATAACAGTCTGGGCAGGTGGAATTGCATTTAGCATCTTCTTTCAAAGTCGTGCGAAACGTGCAGAAATTCGACCGAACACCACTACAGATTCCCTAAATTTACGGTTATGGATCCTACTATTCCTAAACATCATCATGACGATCTTCATGATTCCCTTCATTACACCCGATGTTATCATATTGCTGATTCTCCAGCTACCATTAATTTGGGCGTGGGTACTATTGCCAGTCACTTTTACATTTTTCTCAATCGTGGCATATCTACAAGCTTTAGGTCGAGGAAAGATGTCGGTTGTCCAAAGCATAGGATCCATAGCAATCATCCTCGGTATCCCGTTAACAATGATTGGCGCAATTCTTTTACCAGGAATATTCAATCCTCCTGCGACTGATTTCTTATCTTGGATGCTCAAACTCACAGGCACTATTTTCGTTATTGCAGGTATCATCGCCTTATCAAGCGCCACACTTCGCGGGTATGTATTCGTGAAACTAAGACCGGGTACAGGCGACATCATGAGCGACTTGAGACATATTCACGGTGTTCGTCGCGTTTCAGCACTATCAGGCACTTGGGACTATCTAATCCGTATCGAAATACGAACCCTAAGCAGCACCCGAGTAAAGACACTTCGAAAAATCGAAGAGATCAAAGGTGTCGTGGATATGGAAACCTCGCTCATCCTTAAGGAATGGGAATAGCTACAATTCGGTTCAGATTAGTTTTTTACAAGCCTCCGTAAGCTATATAAAAAAACCAAATTCCGCCCACCCCTTGATTACGATGGAACCAAATACTCTTTTACCTTCTGAAGGGCTCAGCGAAGGATATGGCCTTCGTGATGAAGCCTTAGATCAAATGTTGATGACTACTGGTTACCGGGAGGTTACCCTACAGTACAGGTCGGCCATCAAACGTGTTCAAGCGGCGTTTTGCAGCGATATGCGGTTGCGTATTATCTCCATGCCCTCTGAGGATGATGAAACCCCCCTCTGGCCTCATATGGCCTGGATGCCTTTATGGTCCAACCGAGATACCTGTGTTCTGGTTGCCGACCCATTACAATCCCCGAGTCACCATAACATCGATTACCTCATTCCATTAGGATACGCTCAGCATTTTGCCCATACTGAAGAAGACTACCCCTACTATATGCCCATCACCACACCAGAAATGGTGCTTCCTCCATATCTCGAATGTCAGCCCATAAGCCTTTCCCCAATATCCACCCTTAACCCTCGAATCCCCCACGACCCCACGGATAGTGATCCCACAATTTATTCATTAACTCTGGAAGCAATTTTCCGCTTGAGGGCGTATCTTGCCGACCAACTCCTCATAGAAAGGGGATACACTAATGGTGTGGCATATCAGCACATAGCCTTACTCTATGAACTACCGCTCCCCTCATATCTTGAGGCCGTAGAAGAACCCTGGGCACTCTCTTTTCTCTTAATTGATACTGCTAGAGCAATTATAACCTTGGGTCAGACTGATTATCTTACATGGACAGGTCTTCACAATCTCATCGAGCATGCGCGAAGCCGATTACATGAACTTGATCTCTTGGTTGGAAACGTAGGTCCACACTCGAGCTTCCTGGACGAATTTGATCGAATTCATCAATACCTCGTTAATATCCATAAATCGATACTACGGGCACCTTCAGAAACAAATCAATTCATTTACGAACTACTTCTGAAAGCCGGAATTATCCACGAAGAAGACTAGCTAGCAAATATTGGAGGTCGTAAGTTGTTATTTGGAACTAAATTTGAGTCGCCTCCTTGCTACCATTAGCGGCAAATATTTCGACGTACCAAAGGTCTGTTCATCAACCTATCACGATAATTGGAGTTTAAATGCTTAAAAGAAGAAACGAATTACTGATACCCCACTTACCCCTGGTGAGAAGCATTATGCAGTTTCCCTCTCCGGATCCCCTTTGGATTATTGAAATCTTTAAAGTCACGGTTTTGTTTGCGCTCTCAACTCTATTATTTTGGAAATGGGGGAGAGCAGAACGGCGATTTTACACCGATTTTCCTTTCTTAATTGCATTAGCGATCTTGTTCATCGCTTTTGGCGAATGTATGGAAATAATTGTTCATTCAGGTCTCGCTGTTTTTACTCTTGAGCTCTTCAAACTCCGTGCATCGATAACAGGCATCTCCATGCTAATGATTCTCTTCATTATCATACGCATATGGCTAGCCGAGAACATGCGCATTGGATGGGTTCTAATGGCAATCTTTGCAATTACCTTTTTCACCGCAATTGCACTTGCCCCAACCATGGAGCTAGCTCAATTGTTTGCCATCGCATTCCTGCCGATTATCATGATCGTTTTCGTCATCACCTTTCTTTGGGCATGGCGACTTCGTCGACTCCCCGATGTCCACAGTCTGGTCCTAGTCTTAGGAGTCATTATCCTTATGACGGCACAGGTTATCAAGGCAGTTCTACAAGTAATTGGCCTAGCTTATCTAGTCTGGATTACTGAACTAGTTGACCTTCTTGGGTATACCATTCTAGCTACGAGTTTCCTTATCAAACCTGGATGGGCGAAGCGAAGCCAAATTGCGTCAACTTCGCCAACACCAAGCTAACCGAAGAGTAACTAATTCCAGAACCTGTAGGACAATTGAAGTGTTCATTAATTGTAACCCTATGCAGTCACTTGTGTCACTGTGGGTAACAGGTTAGTGGCGACTTCTTCGAAATTCGTAATTCGCCGAATCTTGGTTTGCCCCGCTATCGAGGCACCATTCTGCAGACAATGTTGTTGATATTGATCGAAACTTCCTGGAGCTAAGACATGGATTGATGGAAGTTGCAGGGTTCCTGCGTTCCGCACATGCCGGTATAAGTTATTGGTATTTTGGAGAGCTTCATCAAAAGTCTGAGTGAATTTGTGAAGATTCTCTGGTCGATTAGAGAGTTCTGCAAAAATGTGGTAGGAGGCCCCGGAGGCATTGACTTCTGGTGCAACGACATATTCTCGGAGCTGAATTCCATATTCATCGCAGGTTGCAGTGAGTGCGGAACTGACATCCCATTCTGTGACCTTCTCTCCACTTAAGTTCATCACATTCTCACTTTTTCCAAGACATTTGAAAGTCAAGGGATCCAATGAAGTAAATTGAACTAGATCATGTACATCATAGCGCCAGAGACCTGTGGGTGAGCTAATGATGATACGATATGGTGTATTTATTTTCACATCACTTAGAGGAAGCGTTTCAACTTCAGCTGATAAAGGTCCATCTTGGGCGGGTGCAAATTCGAAGAAGTTATCATCTACAAAAGGGGCCACACCATCGGAGTCTTGAAAGACTTGAAGGCCATACATGCCTTCTGTACCCGAATAGGAGTCATGGATATGGACATCCCCGACCAGATCATGGATGGTTGCGGTATATAGGTCACGGGTAACTCCAGCACTGATAATTACGGATAAATCGGGCCAGATAGTCTGCAAATCAAGACTGCCATCGTCATTAACAGCCTTAGCCAGAACTTTCTTTGTTTTTGTTGACAGGGTTGACTCAGTCTTTAACCAGTCATATGACTCGTATTTTGTTCGACGAAGAATCGCTAATACAAAGGAGGTTATTCCTCCTGCTCCTGTAAGATTTCGTGTTTCAACTCCTTGTTGAATCGATACTCGGAACTTTTCATCCCAATCTTGTAAATCAAACACTTCTCCCTTTGGGACAATTTTTCGAGAAAGGAGCGGATTCCCATTTTTCGCCAAATGCCCTGAAACAAAGCCAACATCCCAATTTCCTACACGTTTATACACGGAGGGGGCAGCCATCACTAGAAGTTTTCCATGGAAGAACGGTCTCAGATAATCAGCAAACGCGAAAACCCGAATACGCAACTTCGAACAGGACTTATTACAGGTTCGTGTATAGGGGATGAGTTTGGGTTCTCCTGTTGTGCCGCTGGTAGCCATAACGTTTTCAATGGGTTCGGGATAGAGCACATTTGAATTTCCTCCCAGTTCACTCAGAATTAGAGGCTCAAAGTCTGCGTACTGATTCACTGGAACCCGTTGCACCAAGTCCTCAAATCCACAAATATCACTGAATCCATGTTTTTTTCCATAATGCGTCTTTGCCGCATATTTTAGTAATCGTTTAAGCGAATCTTCTTGAGCAGCTATAGGATGCTCCAATGTTTTCAGAAAGGGTTTCACACTTACTCGATGAAGCAACTTCGATGCTAGTTTCCAAATCATTTCATTCACGTCTTAGTAATTATAAGAAGCGAGATATGCGAACCAATAGAGCCGCCCAAAATGCGTTGGATTCCATACTCCATCAGAGCTACTGAAATCCACCTTTGCTTTGGGATTCATATGATCGGAGTCCACATATTCTCGCTCCATCAAGATTGTTTGCGTGATTTCATCATTTTTTAAGCGATATGGGGACGGGGTCCACAACTGGTGGCCATATCTAGCGCTCTAAGTGTGCCCCCAAGAACTAGAAGGAGCTATTTGCCATGCCTAGAATCCAATAAAGTGTTAACAAGGGAGTTAGACGCCAGAAAATTCCGTTTCGTTGATAGATTTTTTTAAAGGAACAGGTAGTCCTTCGATAATTTTCTCCAATCTGCAGAGAAATCTCGTTGCTTAATATCTTTAAGCGGAAACCAAGTCTAAGAGCCATAGGGAGGGATTTGAAGGCTTAAGAATAGCCTATAGACTACTGCATTTTGGCATAAGGCTTTTAAACCAATCAAATTCCGCCTGGTTCCAGACACAACTTACCCGCAAGCGAGACAATGAAGGTGCGGAACAATATGGACCCACGCTCAGATGGACCAATCTGGCCTTGCTAAAGGTCTAGAACTATAAGGATTCTTGGGATGCGTAGTCTTTTTTGATGCTGCCATCCCAGGTTCTTTTTCTTCAACCTTTTAGTTCTTGGAGAATGTAAGTGACAATTTCTTTAGCAGCATCGACACCTGTGGCTTTTTGTAATCCACTCCAGTTAGGAGCAGCATTTACTTCACTCACAACTAGCTGTTCGTTATCCTCAAGGATATCAATACCTGCAAAATCCATTTCCAAGGCATCTGCCGCCTTTAAAGCGAGACCTTCTAGCGCGGAAGTTAATGGACACGCCTTAGGTTTGGCACCTCGTGACACATTGGTTTTCCATTCACCGGGTTTCGCGTATCGATACATCGCACCAATGACTTGTTTCCCAACCACAAATACTCTGATATCTCGGTTTGGAATCTCAATGAATTCTTGAATAAGCATAGTTTGATTCTTGATCTGTAGAATTTTGAATAAACGGAATGCCAGATCCGGATCCTGCAATCGGAAAATCCCCTGCCCCTGTGAACCTCGCAGGGGTTTAGATACAATATCTTTGTATCGTTTGGTCGCGGCGACCGCGACAGCTAGTCTTTCAGTAACAGTTGTTCGAGGAATCGGAACCCCATTATGTGCTAACCAGACTAATGTGGCAAGTTTATCTTTTGCACGTCGATGACTATAAGCACGGTTGAAAACCCGGATGCCTGAGAACTCCAATGCTTCAAGTACAGAAATCCGACTAGTGATCTGATCTGTTGACCCCCCACCGATACTTCGAAGAATAATTCCTGACACATCTAGCGGTCGTCGACGTGGAAGAAGAAACTGGTTTTCTCCGGAATCCATGTGCACAGAGAGATTCCTCAATAAGAATGTCACAGTTTCACAAGATTGGGCAGCTAAGGCACGAATTAATCGTCGAACAGGCCAGTTCGGGCGGTCTCGACTCATAGCGATTCCAATTCGCATGACAGGCACACTCACACTACACTTGGTATAGAGTATGCGTTTCACTTCATGGAATATAAAAGGACGCTAGATTGAATTGGGCCTTAGACGGGACGTGTGCTGCGGATAAAATGCTCAAAGATAGTTTCGCTGATTGAGAGAGGATAAGGACGAGGGGGTGCCTTAAACCCATATGAACATATGGCATCAATGGGTCCTGTGAATCCACGATCAATACCAATCCGGACACCCCGGATAACATCTAGAAGAATGGAAGTGCTGTTAGGGGCATCCTCACTGATTAAGCGAAGATCAATTTTGAAATCGGCATCTCCGATATATTGTCCGCGAAGATAAAAGTAGCTTTCACGACGGTTCCCTAAGAAGTAAACGTAGTCGGTTGACCCGGCCGTAATCGGGACTTCGTACGGGACTTCTTTGGAGACAATATTTGTTTTCATTGAGCGTTTCTGGTCCCGAGCCCGGGTTAATGACTCCAGGGATTCGGTAGCACCTCCCACATCGAGTTGATAACTTTCTTTGATATGTACGCCTCGTTTGACCAGAAAATCTAGGAGAGCACGGTGAAGAGCTGTTGCACCTACTTGGCTCATAAGGTCGTCGCCAATGATTGGGAGAGTTTCTTCGTGAAATCGTTGAGCCCATTTCCGATCGCTAGCTAAAATGACCGGAGAGGTGTTGATATAGGCGCACTTCGCCTGCAGTGCCGCTTCAGCGTAATGATATGTGGCTTCACTGGCTCCACTGGGAAGAAGCCCAACTAGGATTTGTGTATCACTTTCTTTCAGTACACTTGGAATATCTACTGGTTTTGCTTTACTTTCTTTGACAAGTTCCTTAAGTTCCGATGTGATTCCATCTAGTGTAGGACCACGTTGAACAAGCACTTTCCTGGTTTGAACTTCGGTGAATTTTGGTGCATTGTTTGGGTTAGTTAAAATGGCTTCACTGAGATCCTTTCCGACTTTATCTTGATGAACATCAAATGCTGCAACGATTTCGACATCACTTACTGCATAATTCCCTATCATGGGATGGGCAAGCCCAGCACTTTCTTTCGCTTTGGAGGGATGTCCGTAATGATAAATGGCTTGGACGAGACTACTTGCACAGTTGCCAACGCCAGCAATGGCAATCTTGATTTTTCCCATCGTATGCGGCCTCACAATTATTTTACAGCCATGAAGTATATAGGTGTTGGGTGGCGTTCTATCCTAAACGAATTTAAGCATTTCTCTTACCAAATCACCAGAACACCTTCACAACTTGAGTGTGGTAACATGGTAAACAAAATCGTGCCTTGTGTGGGTGCCGTGATTCTTGATGCTAAGAACCGTGTTTTATTAGTGAAGCACGTCCCTGAAAAAGGTGGCTTTTGGCAAGGCAAGTATATTTGTCCTGGCGGCCGTCTCGAATTTGGTGAATCACTCGAGATAGGGGTGCAACGCGAAGTTCGTGAAGAAACTGGATTAGAGATTGAAATATTACGGTGGGTGCGACCCATGGAACGACTAATCTTCAATGCGGCTGGAACCCTTGAGGAACACATCTTGTATCTCGATGTCATTGCTCGGGTTCGGCAGGGTCAATTTAGACCCGCATCAGATGTGGGCGAGGGAGATTGGTTTTCTAAAGACCAACTTCCACGTATATTGACAGAACTCCATGAAGACACTCAACAACTTTTAGAAGAAGCGGGGTTACTCTAATAGAATATTCGGTTGGCTATTTCAAATACTTTTGAAGATATTCTTTGATTTCGGATGGATGTTTTAAGATCGTAATCCCTTCCATGACACGAAGTTTATCGACATTTTCTAAATCAATTTTTCGCGTCGTTAGATCCATCTTCTCTCCGTTGGGCAGCATTGTAGTCACTCTGCCAGGCTTTTGATCCACAGGGTAGATATAGATTGGAACGCCCGTCTTCATAGCTTGAGCAACTGCATTGGTCACAAGAGTGTCAGCTATGCCGTAAGCAAGTTTTGCAACTGTATTAGCTGTGGCGGGAGTAACAACGATAAACTGATGCGTGCCCTTTTGGAGTGCTCCAGCAATGAAAGGGGTGTTTGCATCAATTTCGGTGCGTATCTTCGAAGAAATGGATTTCAGGTCAGAGAGGAGTTTGTACCATTTAATGACTTGCATTCCAGCCTTAGATAGAAAGACGAGAACCTTCGCATCGTGTTGAGATACGATTTCCTTCATAACTTGAACAGATTCTGGCATATAATCACCAGCACCCGTAATCGCCCACGCAAACTTCAACGGCATCGACAAGCACTCCGAATTTAATGGTATGTTAGTGCTTCAAGTTTATTTGCATTATTTCTTAGTGTGTTCTTTGAAGTACTTATTTTTTCGAGATTGCATGCAAAATAACTTATATTTAGTCTTCCGATTGCAAGAAATTAAATTAGAAAATATAAGCAAGACAAGAATAAGAACACAAAAAGCTACTAATTACTAATCAAGAAGTTTCTTGTACATCTCTCAAAATGTAGAGCAGTCCTAAACCAAGAAAAAACAACCCCGATGGTGCTAAAACCAGATACATTGGAAATAAAAACATACCTAGCAGACCACCCATTATACTTGGAGATAATGGTGAAATCCCCATACTAATTGTAACAGCCAGCGCGCCTAACGACAACAGACCACCAAACGCCAAAACAGCAGGTCCCCGAAGTTGTTTCGTCTTTGAGCTCTTAGCACTATTCATTAGAAAACCACCATGGTGTTTTATCACGGCCACTTGATAAAAACATTCTTTCTTATTACCCTCAATGAATCATTTCAATCTCGCTAAATGCTTAGCTTCCATAATTTCTTATCCTAATCTTTGTCTGTGAAGGCGTTTTGATAATTGATAAGGTATATACAACTGAAACCCATCCAATGTAGTGGTGACCCCAATGTGTGGAAAACCCTACCGTGTCCTTGGAATTTCGGGAAGCCCACGAAAGGCAGCCACGGATTTTGTCGTACAAGAAGCCCTCAGGTATTTAGAAGCCAAGGGTTCAGTGGAAACCCGATATTTTTCTGTTATGGGTAAGAAATTAAATTTCTGTACACATTGCGATCACTGCATTCGTAAGAAACAGGGATGTATTTTCAAAGATGCGATGGAAGAAGTCTATCAGCTCCTTGCATGGGCAGATGCCTTCGTGTTTGCGAGTCCAGTCTATCAGGGAAATATCAGTGGCCAATTGAAAACCCTCTTTGATCGTACTCGAGCGCTATTAGCTCAGAATTCCGAAGCCTTCGAAGGTAAAATCGGCACGGGCATTGCTGTAGGTGGAGATCGTGTTGGAGGGCAAGAACCTACCTTACGGACTATCCATGATTTCTATATCATCAACCATATTTTGTCAACGGGCGGAGGAGCCTTTGGAGCTAATCTTGGGGCCACAATTTGGTCAAAGGATAAACGGGCCAAAGGTGCCAAAGCTGATAAGCGGGGGCTTAAAACGCTGTATAAGACAATGGATCGGTTGTTCATATTATTAGAAAAACTCCGTTAAGCCACCGGCAACCCCTTTTGCGATCAAGCACCAGTCACAGAAAAAATCACAAGTGCCGCCAAAGCTCGATGGATTTCCATCACAAAAAAGACTGCGGCATCTGGAAACCATATACCAGCCACTGAATAAGCAAAACAGTCTAGCAAATTCCGGCCTAGCCTAGTAATAGGAATCTAGCTAGTAATTTTCCTATAAGATAATTTAGTAGAATTCCGAGCCACAAACCAGCAAGCCCGGCAAGGTGGGCAATCTGTACGGTATAACCGGATAGTGCAGTAATTGACCACAACAAGGCAAAAACCCCAAGAGGAATAAAAGCGATGATGGCACTGATTATTCCTACTACGATCATTGGAGTGATATGTTGTCCAATTTCAAACCCAATTAAGCGTCCACCCCCAACTACTCGAGTAAATAGGATTAGGGAGATATACGCTGACACGTAAACACCCGGAACCATCGAGACGGCAATTAGAAATGAGATTGGGTTAGTGAATGGTTTGAAGAGAGATGCAATTAAAACGAAAACGGGGATGGCGATGGATATTAGAGTAATTAGCTGAGCTTTTGATCGTAGAATACGTTCGGTTGGAAGTGGAAGGGTCATGGTGTAAGCCATTCCGCGGGCTTCAACACTGAGAAAGAAAATGGAGAAGAAGCCCAGAGTGATTGTTGGGATGGCTATGAAGACAATGATGTCGGAGACATGTACTACACCCAGATCTAAAATGAATTGCAAAAATATTGGAAGCATCATCAGAGCAGGGAGAAAAAACATCATGGCTTGTCCTGGCGTTCGAAAGGCAATCCGGAGATCTTTACGTAAGAGGGCAATTCCAACACGACTCACATTCATATGCACGGGACGAATAATGCTAGTAGAAGATGTAGTAATGCCTCCGGTGCCTATTCGTTGAAGGAAGTTTCGGGACCAGCGAACACCAATGAAGGCTAGTGCACCATACACAATAACAGCAATGAAGTCTAACCAGTAAGCGGGAGTACCAGGGATTCCGGTGATGAGTACAACAAAGGTTCCCATTGAGAAAGGATAAGCAAAGTAAAAGATATGCCAAAACGGCGCAAATAGGATAGCAAAGCCTTCAAGGAGAGGAATAATGTAGTTAAGAAGTTGGAAGGAAAGTGAAAAACCGATGATGGCAACCGCCCAAAGAAGGATGAAAAGAAAGCGAACCATTGAACCCAATCGTGAACCCCCACTCGTTTGAATCCGTGTGTAAAAGTAGAGAGCTAGAAGTAGCATTATGGTGATTGCTATTCCGACGGTGATGAGATAAACAACAAGACAGGCAAGGGTAGCAATTATGGCAGAAATAACCAAACCTGAAACAATGTATATCACCACCCCATATGCTAGCGGAAATCCTATAATGATCGATATCATCTGGGCATCAAATAAGCGAACATAGGCTAACAGGGCGAGTTTTCCAGTATCGGCCCGAGATACAGGGAGGTAATGTCCGATGCTGGCTGCATTTGTTGAAATGAAAGAAGTGGAAACCATAATCCCCCAAAACACAAGAAAGGCGAAACCAACGAGACAGAACATGGAGACGGTGAATGCGACAGAGATCCATTGATACTCAGCAGGGATTCCATAAAGGCCACTTAGAGTTCCCCATATAATAATACCAAAAACACCTGCTATGAATGCAATGAACAAGCTTACCATTACTTTATTAATGCGGGCATTACTTCTCGCTTTCTCGATGGTTCGCTCCACGGTCTGAGTCATAGCGCCAGAACTCATTGACATTGATGACTGGAACTGAACTTCGAAGGCAATCGTACCTGCAATTTTCCAAGCTTGACGCCAACTGATGTTCTGTTTTTCTTCAGGAAGATTTGTCAAAAATACTGAATCACCCATTGTGTTACCGATTATTGTTTTTTCCTAAAGCCTTTCGGAGTGCTTGGACTGTTTCTGCGACTTCAGCATCTTGCTGGACAGCACGGAGAAATATTTCTTCAAGCGAGCCATGGGCTTTGACCATTTCTCGAAGCTCATCCACGGTGCCTTCAGCAACCATTTTGCCATCATCGATAATTCCAATTCGGTTACAGAGACTTTCAGCTACTTCGAGAATGTGGCTACTAAATAAAATTCCTCCACCGTTTTCTAAGTGGATATTCAGAATGTCTTTAAAGACGCGAACGGCTCGAGCATCTAATCCACTAAAGGGTTCATCGAGGACTAATAATGGAGGATCGTGGATGATGGCGGCGATTACGCTAGCCTTTTGTTTATTTCCATGGCTGAGGGCAGCTATTGGTTTATCATAATACTCTTTGAATTCAAATGCATCGATGAGAGATGCTGCACGGGTTTCTATATGTGTGGGGTCGAGTTGACGGATAGAGGCGACGAAGTTGAAGAACTCACGTGGAGTTAGTGATTCATAAAGAATGTGATCTTCTGGCACCAACCCGATGCGATCCTTAACTTCGATGGGTTGCGTCATTGGGTCAAAACCGAATACTTCTACTTGTCCAAGGGTTGGGGGAAGCAGCCCACTGACCATTTTGACAGTGGTTGTTTTTCCGGCACCATTAGGACCAAGAAGCCCATAAATCTCACCAGCACGAACTTCAAAAGATAAATGATCTACTGCAACCGTCTCCCCGAAATTACGGACTAAATCGTGTGCAATGATTGGTCTACCGTTACCGTTCATATTCTGTCTCCTATTATTCTCAGAATAACTCATGGCTAAATAATTTCTGAATCAAGGAAGTTAATCGGACTTTGGTACTCGACGACTATGAACAAAGGGTACCAGTATCGCTGCAAATAGACCAAGGAGTGCTAGAAGGAAGAAGCCAGCAACCCAAGATCCGAAGATGAAGTAGCTAAAGGTGATTATGGGAATACCAAAAGCACCCAATCCAAAACGAGTGAAAAAGCTCCAACCAAAGACTTTACCTCGGCTATCAGGACTTGATAGATAGGTAACCATGGTATTATTTGCAGCCTGAGCGGCAAAGAAGGAAAAGCCAAAGATTATCACGGCAATGATGAGCAACGAATCACCGAAGAAGGTTGATGAATAAGGAATTGCTAAGAGTATTAATGAAACCGATGTGAGCAAAGTCATTGTGATGAGCGTTATACGCCAACCATATCGGTCAGTTAGCCGCCCCCCAATTTCCTGACCAAACAGGCCACCAATGTAAACTAATGTTCCAATAAATCCAGCAATGACTAGTAATGCACCCAACTCGAGAGTAATATAAACAGGCAGGGCGGTTACAGTTCCACGATAGAGCATGCCTCGAGCCGCGAAAATAAAGGAGACAAGAACCATCATTCCAACTGATGCCACACTGAAGAAGCCCACTCCTTCTTTTTTATCAATATTCGTCGGTGGAGGAATTTCACCAGTTTGAGCTCGAACACGGAGCGTGATAACGGCTATTATTATTCCAATTGCAGCAAGAAAGAGAAAAATTGCTTGCCAAAAGATTGTGCTTAATATCAACGCCGAAATTAGAGGAGCCATCATTTGTCCAATACTACCACCGATACCATGCCGGCCCAGGGCCTTCCCTCGATTCTTATCAAAGGTATTTGAGACCCAAGTTGTACCTGCGGGATGATATAATCCAGCACCAAAAGCATAGGTCATGAAGAGGACAGTAATCACACCAATTCCTAAAGGCCAGAGAAAGAACAAAGCAATCCCTGAAAATACCGAGAGCATTAATCCAATGGCGATTACTAGACGTGGACCAATCCGATCACAAAGAAACCCTGCAGGAATTGCTCCAAAACCAAAAACAAAGTATGCAGGCGTATTTAGCAGCAAGACAACCAACCATTCTAGCCCAGGAGTAATAGGAGTTACGAGAAGAAGTTTGGTCGTAATGTAGGGGAGTGCAAGCATTAACAGATGAACCATACCATGTGCTGCACCCGTAATGAGTAATGTGGTATTTTGTTGGTTCACCATCAGCTACACCAAGGAAATAATTGTTGAAAGCCGGCTATCACAAATCTCCTTAAGATTCTTTCACATCAATTAAGTCCACAGTGTATCCGAAAAGCTGATTGCCAGATGATAGAAACACATTAAATGAATAAGCGTTTGTTTAGCCCAATCAAACGAGGGTGTATCATGGAGACCAGGACTCCAGCAACTCAAGCTAAACCATGGGCCAGACGGGATCGAGTCACTTATGGAATTCTATTTGTACTAGGCATTATAGTTGCAGCAGCGAGTGCGCTCTTACCACCCATGACTGGCGTTCTAGTTTCTGCCTTAGGAGTGCCTTCTGATGATTGGATTGCTCTAATAGTTACAATCTTTCTTCTTATCTCAGGTTTTGCGGCCATCCCTTGGGCATATATTGCAGACCGGTCAACTCGACGAAATTTGCTTATTATCAGCACCTTCTTCTGGTTATTCTGGTTCATTCCCATCCTCTTACCTTCCATCACATACCTACAATTGTTGTTATTCTATTGCCTTGCAGCCATTGGTGTAGGAGCTGCTGGTCCCCTTTCTCTTTCAATGACAATTGACTGCATACCCGCCCATTACCGTTCCACAACCATCGGTATTCTTGGGACTGCAGCCGGAGCCGGATATGGATTAGGTTTTATTGTCGCGGGCTTACTTGTTGAAGCCTTTGGCTGGCAAATACCCTTCCTTGTAATAACAGTAATTGGATTTGCTACTGCACTCCTACTATTTCTAACACATGAGCCCCCTCGAGGGCAACATGAAGAATGCCTCCTCGACCTTCAGGAAACTGGCGTTGTATACACTTACACACTTAATCGCAAGGACATTACCCGCATGTGGCGTAAGAAAACCAACATCTGGTTACTCATTATTGGTATTGTGGCCATTATCCCGACGGCGGCCTTTGGAGCGTGGGCCGTTCGGTGGCTAAATGTGGATCACAACCTTAGTATCTTCGTCGCCACCATATTCATGACACTAGCACTTGCTAGCCAAATCATTGGCACCACCGTCTTTGGGCGGTTAGGAGACCGCTTTTTCCAAAAGGATAAGCGAGGACGCGCCTACCTCATCTTGTTATGTTGCCTAGTTGCAGGACCGATACTCATCAGTGCGAGCCTGTACCCCTTTACAGTCGCACCCACGGCGACAATATGGGACCTATTTCTCAACCCTGCAACCTTTATCTTCTTTCTACTCGTCTTTGTAGGAACCCTATTTGACGCAGGAATAACTCCCCTGATTTATGTTAGCGCAGGTGACGTCAATCCCCCAGAAATTCGCAGCACGGCCCTCTCCCTCAACATGCTAGCCCACGTAATTGGTGTAGCCTTGGGCACCCAGCTTGTCCCGACAATTGCGGTCGCATTCTTCGCGGGACTCTATTCGCCTGCGTTTGCTATCATTTGCCTATTCTTCTTTATAGGGGCCCTTGTAACCATCCCGATCATCCGCAGTGTCCGAAAAGATATCCAAACCACCGAAGCGGATACTCGGCAACGGTTCGAAAACCAAACCATCAAATAATGTGAACTCTAAGCTAACCATGTTTTTAAGGCAAAGATGGTTCCTAAGCAACCAGAAACCCCCGGCTTTCCATTGCCCGGTGATTCAATATGACAAATTCCGATGTCATGATGGGGCTTGTTAGTACTGGAGTCTATCTCCCGAAACATCGACACACCGCTGCTTTCATCTCAGAAGAAACCGGGATTCCAGAGGACATCCTCAAAACAAAATTTGGACTCATAAGTAAAACTGTTGGTGGTCCCGAAGATGGACCTATCACGATGGGAATCCGAGCAGCCAATACCGCCTTGAAAAAAGCCGCACACATATCTTCCAAGGATATCGATGTCGTTCTTTGGACCGGAGAAACATTCATCGAACGCCCGATGCAAGTAGCAGGTGTCAAACTCGCCTGTGAGATAGGTGCCAGTAAAGCGTGGGCCTTGGACCTCAGCGCCCGGTGTGCAACCCTGATGAGCGGCATCCGACTAAGCAAAGCACTAATGGCAGCCGAACCGGATGTTCGCACAGTATTACTAGCGAGCGGATACCAGAACTGTGATTTAATCAATTACAAGAATGAAAGAAGTCGGTTTATGTTCAGCCTCGCAGCAAGCGGAGTCGCCACCATTCTACAAAAGGATTACCCCCACAATCAGGTACTCGAAACCTCAATTATCACTGATGGCGCCTTTGCAGATGACGTCTATTGCCCGGCGGGAGGTACTGAACTACCCATTAGTTGTGAAGCCATCGAAAAAGGACTCCAATACTTAGATGTCCCGGATCCAGCCAGCATGAAAGCCCGACTGGATAAGCTCTCCATGCGGAACTTCATTCGTGTAGTCAAAGACGCTACTGAACGCAGTGGGTACTCCATCAAGGATATCGACTATTTGGCTTTACTCCATATGAAAAGATCCGCCTTCGCCCATGTACTGGATGAACTTGGGCTTACAATGGATCAAACGACATACTTCGAAGAATGGGGACATATGGGACAAAATGATGCTATCGTCTCCATTGAAGAAGGATTGAAAACAGGCAAAATCAAGGCTGGAGACCTGGTGTGCCTGGCTGCTGCAGGAATTGGATATACCTGGTCGTCGACCTGTATCAAATGGGGATAAACAACCGAACCTTACATTTGTTTGAGGTGTCGTTCCAAACAACCAAGCTGGTGTTCCGCGCTCTCAAAATTTCCCTCAGCAATTAGTCTCCGTGCTGAGCATGAAGGTTCCTCTTATGTTTTGTATGTTATGAGATTTGATTAGTCCAGTGGTTTTATAACTAGTGAGTGATGTCCCGGTTTCTTCACTCGAAAACCGAAAAGCTGATCATCACCGGTGTCAATATGTTCCCAATCGGATAACACAACCTGAAATCCTTCTGGGTAATGAAATGCTGGAACATAGATGACGGAAGGGGATTTAATTTCTGGATTAGCATCGAATTCTAAGCGAAACTCTTTCTGCTTTAACGAAAATTCCATTGACAGAGGTGTACCTGCAATCGTAACCATATGTGGGCGGCAGAACCCAGCAATGCCACGACCACCACTGTTAATATCCGGAGGATCAATCAATTGTGAAACACTAAAGATTGAGAAATCTTCTTGATTCCATTGGTCACCCCAAGTATTGTCATTATCGGCAGTATAATTCCAAAACATCGAATGGAGTAGATTTGCATCCATTGCATTGTAATACATTGAGAGTGCCTTGATGTGCTTCTCCCATGCTTTATCTGGATTGTGTTTCCAACGTCTGAACCCTTCGCGGTTGTTTAAATCAAAGCATAACCCAAACTCGCCGATAACTGTGGGAACCCCACCATGAATCTCATGGGACAAGGCTTTGATTTTCGCTAGTTGACGGGTGAACATCTTTTGTACATTATTGGTTCCCAGCACGAGTTTGTTTTGTGTGGTGTCAAAACTAAACCATCCACGAAATCGTTTCAAGCCCACTGCGATTTCATCATACCAATGACTGGTATTCACACTATTCGTTGGTGGGTTTTGGAGGAAGGCTTCTCCTCGCATTGCAGTTTCGGGCGGTGGTTCGATCCCAATAATGGCATTCGGACATATCGAATGGATCGCCTCGGCAAACTTATGGACAAACGGTGACAAGAACTGCTCTAAGAAATCAACCTGTTTTTCATTATGAATTTGAAAATAATCGTTACGTAAAATGACCGGAGAACCGTCTTCGTCAACATCCCATACACCCTGTGCTCGCCAGATATCCTCGAAACCATCAAGCCAACATGCAACCCCGTTGGGATTCAGAACTTCTCGTCGAATTTCTCGCACAGCAAACCGTTTGATAAGGCTATAAGGAATTTCCCGTGGGAATCCTGAAGCCATGACCATTGCATCGAAAGGATTAATCCCGTAAAACAATTCACGAGAAATAGGTTTCGATGTGCCATCCACAAGTTGACCGATCCATCCGGGACAGGGTTCATTCATGGCTTCAAACCCTATCACATAGGGATTATCCTGAACCCGAGTTGCCACCTGTTTCATGGCGTTAAAATAGTGATCTTGAAGGAAGTTTTGAACAGGAATACCTTGAACCGTGTATTGAGGGGCAAAGGTATTACCTCCGAAAAAGAGAGTAAACATGGTGCAAGTAGCAAATCGCCCATAATTTTGTAGCCAAGCCATTGGCGGGTATGCGTCAGGATCATTTGGGTCATATCGATGTTGCATGACAAATGCAGCAGCAGATTCATCAAATTTCGTAACATCAAGACCCACTTTTTTAAAGGTCCAGATGGGAGCACCATCTCCTCCAGAGGCACGGCTCCAAAGGTCTTGATGGGGATCAATGAATATATAGAACTGATACTCGGCGGCGATTTTGAGTATTTCTTCAATGTAGTCGAGATACTCTTTGTCGTAATCTTTGGGTCCATTGTGCTCGATAGCTTCCCAGGTTACGATGAAACGGAGGGCATTGAAACCCCAATGTCGGATACGCGAGAAATGAACTTCCGCATCTTTGAGTGGAAAGGGGCGACCCACAAATGAGACGTTGTAGTCAGTAAAATCGGTAGATAAATGAGTGGCCCCGTTTGGCGTAAACGGAACCTTAGAACTGCCTCCAAGATTAATTCCTCGGAGTAACACTTTCCGACCATCTTCATCTCGAAACCATTCATTATCAATGGTAAGCAAGTTTGTAACCTCAGCACCAGGCGAAGAGCAGGGAAACGGTGGTTACATAATTTGCATGAAGGGAAAAGTCTATTTTTTGTATTACATACACCCCCTGTCTATCATATACTGAGGTTTTCACTATGACAAAATATCCATGGTTAACTGAGGCATTTTCCGAGGCCCTGTATGGCAAATATGCCCATTATGATGTTCTGAAAGCCCTTCGGGGCCTCACCGCTGAACAGGCAAAACAACATCCTATCAAGAATGAACGGTCAATTTGGGATCACTTGTATCATATTGTGTTTTGGCATGATATGACATTGCGAGCGGTCCAAGGCGAAGAGTTTGATTGGAAAGCCATTCAGGGGACCGACTGGCTACCTAAAGATGCCAAATTGACTCAGAAGGCGTGGACTGAGCTCGTGGAGAGTTTCACTGATCATCTTATCAAACTCAAAGAAATCACGGAAAAAGAAGACATTGATCGTCTCCTCAAAGGTTTCAACAATACCCCGCTAGGAAGAAACATTATCATCGAATTTCAACACAATGCCTATCATATTGGACAAATTGTCCTCCTTCGCAAGTTACAGGGGCACTGGCCCCCACCAGAAGATGAAAAGTCACCATGAGGTGAGGAAATATCCAATGCCAACGGCAATGATAATGATCCCCCAGGCCCTCAAGAGACGATAAACTTCGTAGCGTTGGATGTAGCCGATAGCCTATGTGAACTTCGCCTCTTCCACCAGTTATATCCCAAAAAAGTAACTGATACGCCTTTATATAAAAGCGTATCATACTCTGGGTACCAAAGTAACCACTGTTTGCTCTGATTCTGTGAGTCTGCGAGATCAGTTTATGAGAAATTATAGTGCGTGGAATCTTCGAAAATATCAGGGAGAGTCCAATCAAATGAACCATTGAATCCTAACTGCTGAACTTCTGGAGCACGATTATAGGAGTCATGTCGAAAAGGAGCACAAAAATGGCTAAAGTCCGATTTCTAAGCAATAGTCTGATTGTTTAGTTGGAACTGAATTTCAGTGCTTGTTTCTCAAGCTTTCGTCGATCGATTTTCCCTGCACTAGTCAAAGGCAACGCATCAACAAACACGAACCTCTTCGGTACCTTATATCGCCCTAATTTGCCCCGCATGAATTCTATGAGCTCACCCTCAGTAGTGGATGCATCCCTTTTCAAGACGACGAAGGCAACAGGAACTTCACCCCATTTTTTATCCGGCCTCCCCACTACTGCGGCCTCATCTACCAGCTCATTGGTATCTAAAACCCGTTCAATCTCGGAAGGAAAGATATTCTCGCCTCCACTCACAATTAAAAGCTTCAGTCGTCCTGCGATGTAGTAGTATCCGTCTTGGTCTTGTCGGGCTAGGTCGCCTGTATGAACCCAGCCATCGGGTTCGATGACATCTTGGGTCGCTTGTGGGTTGTTCCAGTAGCCGCTGAACGCATGTGGTCCTTTGAGTAAGAGTTCTCCAACTTCGCCAGGCTTCACATCTTCCATAGCATCATTAGCAATACGAACTTCGTTGTGAAAGAATGGCAGCCCGACGGATGTTGGTTTCTCCTTCGATGCTCCCGGAGGCATATAGAAGTTATTGGGGCCCACTTCTGTCAGCCCGTACCCCATGGCAAATTCCTGTCCCCTAGCCCAAAACGCCTCCATTATTGACACAGGACAGGGCGCACCCCCACTTAACCAGAACCGGACTGAGCTGAAATCGGTTTTTTCGAACTCTGATGAATTAATCATCATATGATACATGGTAGGAACACCAATGATGATTGTACAACGTTCTTGCTCAATCCGCTTTAGAGTATCCACGGCATCAAATTTCTGCCATAACAACACACGCGCTCCGACATGGAACAGTGGAATGAGTAATACGTTCCAGCCTCCAGTATGGAATAAGGGGAAGATGATTGGGCAGATATCAGCGGGACCTAATCCCCAGCATACGACAGTGTTGATGGCATTCCAAAAGATGTGACGGTGTGACAAGACAGCCCCTTTGGGGAGCCCAGTTGTTCCTCCTGTGGGGAGGATAAACGCTGGATCTTCAAATCGGAGGGGGGGTCGAGGAGGCGAAGCTTTTGCTTGTTTTTTGAGGAGTTTATAATAAGACTGACTTTGAGTAAGGTCTGATTTGTCGACAGCTAGTAGGTGGGTGAGAGTTGGAGTGTTTGGGTGAAAGGCTTCGATGGTGGAATCGAAGGCACTTTCATAGATGAGTGTTGTAGGGGCAATGTTGATGATGTATTCCTGATGTTCGATAGGGACTAATCGAGCGTTAAGGGGCACTAGGATGGCACCGAGTTTTCCACAAGCGGCAAAGGCATCGATACATTCAAGGCGATTGTTTAAGAGAAAAGCAACACGGTCTCCTTTATCGATGTTGCACTCCTTTGCCAGAAGATGGGCCAGTTGATTGCCCCGTTCGTTTAGCTCGGAATACGTATATCGACGATTCGTTGTCGTATCCAGTAAGGCTTCGCGGTTTGAAGAAAGGAGAGCCCGACGTCCTAGCCAATCACCAATCCATGCCCAATCGTCTGGAGGGGAAACGTTCATCATGGTTAATCCCATATCATCTTGAACAGCTGTGCCTTTAGCTCATAGTGTCTACTTTTGCGAGGAATTCCAAAACAAGCTGGTTGAATTCCTCTGGATTATCCACTGGTGTCATATGGGATGCGCCTTTCATGACAACGAATTCTGCAGATGGCATCCAGCTTTTAAGTTGTTCAGCATGCCACATCGGAACAGTTTGATCTTTTTCGCCTTGAATAATAAGAATCGGAGATTTAATCTTCTTCAACTCATCCGCGATGTTAAATCCTGCTGTAGAAATAATAGCTAGCCGATAATCAGTCCGATCGACTCGCCGAATCATCTCCCGCACATGCGCCTTTGCCTCTTTATCTGCTAAGCGTAGGATTTTCTTAACACCATAATTACCAAACCAGTTCATATCATGCTCTGAGATTAGGGTGAGTCGTTCAGTAACTGCATCATTAGAAATCATCGCAGCTGAATCAGCGAGCACCAATCCTTTCACCAGCTGGGGATACTTGATAGCCAGCACTTCTGCCACCATTCCCCCCATGGAAAGTCCGCAAACATGAGTTTTGGAGATATTCAGATGCTCTAGTAGAGCCTGGAGATCGTCGGCATGGGAATGGACGCGGTATTCGTATTGGGGTTTTGTGGATTTTCCGAAACCCTTCAAGTCAACAATAATGACACGATAATGGGCAGAGAAGGGTTCTATTTGATATTTCCAACTCGTTAAATCACTGAGCAACCCGTGAATAAGTAAAAGAGGAAACCCTTGTCCATATTCCTCAAAGTAAAGCGTGAGTTCATCATTCAATCGGGCTTCAGGCATATTACACATCCCACAGCGCTTGTCAGAGTGTAGATTGGGGTGTTCCATTCACGCTTATATATCTTAAGCGTATGAAAGAGAAATCACAACAACTTCGATGGAAGTTCACCTTATGTCAGATGAACAACCTTTAGAGAATCAACTTTGGCGTCCTGTCGTTACAGAACGCCGGTGGAACTGGGTTGTCTCAGGTTTTGTTAATCTCATTATGGTTCTACTGATTGCCCTCATCATCTGGTGGGTATTCGTAGACCCACGAATTGATTTCAGTGGTGTGCATAACTGGCTCTACACCTGGTATGCCTCAGTGCTTGCAGGATTTGGAGTTCTTGCTGTCGTTGTGCAAATCTGGTTTGACCACTACCCCTACGGACGATTCAGAGATATCTTTAGTCATGCTATGTGGGGAATCATCATTAATGTGCTACTCGTTGCATTAGCCATTGTTTTCTTCTGGTTCATCGTTGGACCCTTTATGATTCCGATGTTTAGCCCACTAGCCCTCATGAATGTACCAGATCCCATCTTCTTGGACCCTGAAATGATTGTGTTTCTCTCCGCAAGCGCAACAGGAACCATCCTATCTTGTGGCTTCTCCTTTGCAGCTATCTGGGTTGCAGGTGGAATGTTCTGGCCTTTCACCGAGTTGAAGCCCGTGAAACGAGGATTCGCCGTGTTCATAGTTGCTGCCATCATAACTGCCCTCGCCTGGTTCATCCTCTACTGGCCCTACCAAATCCTAACTGCTGTACCACCCTTACCGTCGCCAGTCACATGGACCATTTGGACCGCTATCCCGATTTGGGCGCTCTATGACCCTATCATCGGAGCAACTAATTGGGGCTCATATATCTCACTGAACTTCACCCAGTGGGTGATCGTTTTTGGTCTTCTGACACTGATGACCTATGAGTATGGTCCTTGGAACCGCCTTGGGAAGCAACCGTGGATTGGGCTTAGCGCTTTAATTGGCTCCATCCTTCTGGGTGCACTCTTTTCCCTCTATCTCATGCCTTATCTGATTCTTCCGACGCTACTTCCTGGTCTAAATATCTCCGGTACCATGTTTGAATACCATGCAACCTCTGTGCAAATAGCAGTCTGGATTCTGTTGATGATTGTCATTTGGACCTATTACTTCAGTAACAAACCAACGCGGTTTAATTCTGTCGTGAATAACCTACTACGAACTCTCGCAATCGTGTTTTTCGCGATCATCGCATATATTCTGTTCTGGTTCATTGCACCAATTCTAATCGGTGAGACCGCACTGGTTGCCTATCAGAATCCTGTTCGCTGGGTTCTCTGGCTGCTCTGGTTTATGCTCCTTCACATCTACATTATGAAGCGATGGCCAGGGTGGAAGACAGTTAGCTTTGCTGAAGGAAAGCACAGGAAACCCAAACCAGAACCGGAAGAAGTTCCTGAATCAGGCTTCGAGTAACTAACATAGAGAAGGGGCTTACGGCTCTTTCTCTCCCCTTTTCTTTTTTGATTTAAAATAAGCCTGGAATTAAACCTATGCTCAGGATTGCTAAAGCGATGAATATTATTCCTAAAAGGTCGCCGATGGTGGTGGTTAATGGGGGAATAATGCTGTCGGGATCACGTCCAGAGCGATAGACCAATCGCGCGGCGAATAGACCAATCAGACTTGTTACCATTGTAGCCAATACTCCAGCTGCTACGATGGCACTGAATAGAAATGGGAATCCAAGATCCGGGAATGTCGGTATTAGAGCGAACGTCTGGAGGAAAATCGTTATTCCAATCACACATATGCCAAGGAGGGCATAGGCAGTTGCAGAGACGAAAAGAATGGCAAGAATGTTACTGAAGAGTAGGCGATATGGTCGGAAGCCTTTGTCGAGTTCACCAGTGTATAGATGACTTGTAACGCGTGCACCAACCACCCCTGCCAGGTCCCCGGTAATATCAATGAAAGCAGGCACCATGAGTAGGATAAGTGGAAAAATAAGCCTTAACCCTTCAATGGTACGATCTAAGAATTGTCCTGCTGCGAGGGCGAAGACCAGAACTACTACTAGGATCGGGAGACTTTCGGTGAGGATTTTTCGAACTGTGTGTTCAACCATTTGTTTCACCTCAGGGCGGGAATTGGGGTATTGGGAATATGGTGAATGCCACCGTGATGGCAATGAGTAGACAGGCGATGGTGATAATGTCACCAATTGCAGCCACGAGGGGAATGGTGATATTGTCAGGGTCAAGGCCCCGTGCATGGGCTTGAAGTGAGACAGTTACAGTTATGGTTACCTGAAATACGCTAGCAAGTAGAGCGGTTACTAATGCGATTGTAAGAAAGTGGGATAACTGAAGAGAGATTCCATCTCGGGGAGCAAAGCTTTGAATAAATACGGAGACGAGCCATGCGCCTACTCCTAATGTCGTAGACATGATGAGTACAAGGTATAAGGCAGCTTTGATGTTGGCACGGAGCGGTTGATTGAGACCTTGTTTCCATGAAATTGTGCCAAGATGTGTACCTGAACCTAGACGTTGGGCAAGACTAGTTGAGATATTACCCCGTAATTGCATTAAGCCAGGAATCAGAATGAAAAGGCCAATGAGGCTATGAGTAGCTATATCAAGTTGCCAAAGAAGAAAGCCAGCGAAAAGCTCCGCTAGGACAGTGAAGAGTAAGACGGGCATCGCTTCGCGGTAGACCCGCCAGATTAGAGAGCGCTCGAGTGAGCGGCCGTTGGCCATCCCCATCGTCATCACCTTGCGAACTTGTTGGGGTCGGCGCTGTCTGGCGTTGGCCAGGTCGGTTGTAGATTGTCAATAGATAGTCACCCTTTTGGAGCTTTGTATTACGTGTCTAAAATTTAGGCACGCTTAACAGCTAAGCTCGACTAACTCAATAAATATGTTTCGACTGAAACACAGCTTGTTTCGAGGTCTTATAGAGATAGAAGATATTGATGGATATTGCGAGCAGCGATCTTTCCTTCACCTGCTGCAGCAATAACGGTTCCTTCGCCTCCGGTGATGTCGCCTGCGGCCCACACATGGGCGATGGAGGTTTCAAGAGATTCAGGATCAACAATGACGTCACCCCATCGGTCACATTCCAGTCCCGGAGTACAACTGGGTACAGAAGGGTTAGCACTTACACCAATGGCAAAAATTACTGTATCGGTCGCCATCACGAATTCTGAACCTTCAATGGGTTCAGGACGACAGCGGCCACTTTCATCAGGTTCACCAAGGCAATTACGTAGACATTTCATTGCTTTAACCCGTCCTTGATCATCACCAAGTAATTCAATGGGCTGCGTAAGGAACTGGAATTCAATACCTTCTTCCTGTGCATGATGATATTCTTCACGGCGAACAGGCATTTCATTTTCGGACCGGCGATAAACGATGTAGACGTTATTGGCTCCAAGGCGTAAAGCGGTTCGAGCACTGTCCATCGCAGCATTCCCACCACCTACGACTGCAACGACTTTCCCACGGATAATCGGTGTATCAAAGTCGGGGAACTGATAAGCCCGCATAAGATTGACTCGGGTCAGGAATTCGTTGCTACTGTAACTGCCTACAAGGTTAACTCCTGAAACGTTGAGAAATCGTGGTAACCCTGCACCAGATGCAAGCAGAATTGCATGGTACCCCTGTCCGAAAAGATCATCAAAGGAGTATAATTGCCCAATAAAGGCATTCAGATGAAACTCGACACCCAATTGTTTCAAATAATCAACCTCGGCTTTGACAATTGCTTTTGGAAGTCGAAATTCAGGAATACCATAAACAAGTACGCCGCCTGGTTCATGTAGACTCTCAAAAACGGTGGCGTGATGACCAAGTAGTGCCAAATCCCCAGCAGCAGTAAGTCCGGCAGGACCACTACCAACTACAGCGACTTTATAGCCAGTGGGTTTGGGAAGTTGGGGAACCTCAACCCCATGTTCACGCTCCCAATCCGCCAAGAATCGCTCGATACGACCGATTTCAATAGCATTGCCCTTCTTGCTAAGGATACATCCTGCTTGACATTGTGTTTCCTGAGGACAAACCCGACCACAAATAGCAGGAAGACTGTTCTTCTCCTTAATGATGAGGATGGCCTTCCGATAATCACGATTCCGGACCGCTTCCAGGAATCGATCAATATCAATTTCAACGGGGCATCCACTCACACATTTGGGGTTCTTGCAGGCCATGCACCGTTCTGCTTCTTGAAGCACTTGGTTTTCACTATACCCCAAATTGACCTCATCGAAATTCTGAATTCGCGTTTTTGGATCTTGATGAGGCATATCCGGTGGGTCAATAAGCCAAGGTTTTGGTCGATTTGTTTTTGCATCTTTTTGTTTTTCTGGTGACATGGTGAACCCCTCATTTGATGAAACCAGTCATCGAGGGAGCGCTTGTGACCAAATTAAAGCCTTCCGCAAATTCAGTGTCATGCCCCTATTAGTTCAGAGTCTACCAGAGATCTTTTGATATGTCTGTTAGATTTAGTTTTTTTAACAGCTCTCGAGATGGTTTCCCAGTTTTAGGATCCCACTGGCTAGTTGTGTAAAATTGTTGCAGCTGCTCCTGTAAGTTCGGTGTCTTTCCTTCATTGGAACCAGCGGTAAATGGTTTTGTTATGCCTTTGGGAAGAGCATCATCGGACGCAGTGATGCCACAACGGATATTAAATGCTCGTTTCACTGTCATGATTCTTTCTCCAATTTCTAACAGCTGCATGGGTGTTAGGGCGTGGCCAGTAGCTGCATTATAAAGATTTGCTACGAGAGTCGGTTCGAGGAGTGCGAGTTGACAAAGGGTTAGTGAGTTGAAAAGAGCTCGCCAATTTCGGAGTTTAGCGATGGAAGACCCCTGGTTTTGATTGCTATGCCGGTCTCCAGGTTCAATCTCGTATTCTGGAATCTCAACACCCATATCTACGGTGTGGATGTCTCCTTGCATATGTGAGGCACCAATGGGAGAAACTGCATAGGTGGTCGCTAGTCCGAAAAAGGCGCGAGGATCATGCATAGGGATTTCTAGCCCCTTCACATGATAAGCAAGTTCAGGAGCTCCTATTGTCTCAGCCGCTCGTCGCACGCCTTCAGCTAGTAAATCGCCTAATCCCTGTCGTTGGACAATCAACTCAATAAGATCCACTACGGCTTTTCCGTTACCAAATTCTAGGCTCAGCGAAGTACTAAGATCACTGGGGAGTTTTCCGGCTTCATGGGCAGCAAAACTGAAGGCAATCACGTTCCCACAGGAAATCGTATCTAAACCGTACAGATTACAAAGATGGTTAGCATGACAGAGTAGAGGAAGATTATCGATCTGACATAATGTGCCAAAGGCGGCAACAGTTTCGTATTCAGGACCTGCAATATCGTTGAGTTTTACATCTCCTTCCGTAATCGTGATGATTGGACCACACCCAATGGGGCAGGCATGACAACGGAATTGACCGGTGCGATACTGCTTCAGGGCTGCGGCGTTGATATTTGAGATGTCCATGAAAGGTTCGGAGAAGTAGCGAACGGGCATATCGTTAAACAAGTTCATTAACATATCAGCGCCATACAGTGTCCCGTTAGCACCAAGAAAAGGTCCAAGTCCTTCAAGTAACTGAAATGCTGTTTTAACATACTCCCGAAACTTATCCGGATCTGCAAGCTCTGGCTTTTGAGACCCACGAACACTAATGGCTTTGAGTCGTTTTGCGCCAAGGACTGCACCAGCTCCAGCTCGTGCACTAGCACGTCCCAAATCATTCATGACTGCAGCAAATCGGACCCGGTTCTCTCCACCGGGACCAATTGAGAGAACGCGAATCTTTGCATCGCCTGCATCAGTTTTAATGAGCTCTTCGGTTGTATAGGTATCCTTACCCCAGAGGTGGTCTGCCGGAGCTAAAGCAGCATCCTCTTCGGTAATCTCAAGGATAACAGGAGTTTTGGAGGCCCCCGTAACAAGAATACCATCCAGACCAGCCTGACGAAGCTCAGCCCCAAAATAGCCACCTCCCGTTGATTCACCCCATATACCAGTCAACGCGGATTTTGTACAGATTGAGTGCCGACCGGTACAAGGAGCACCGGTTGCAGTTAAGGGTCCGGTGAAAATGGCAACCTCGTTCTGAGGGTGAAAAGGGTCGAGGTCTTCGAGTGCTAGGCGATCATAGAGTAGTCGACTTGCATACCCTGCTCCACCAATAAAGTCACGAACATAAGTTTCATTCAGGGATTTTCGTTTTGTAAGTCCTTTTGTCAGGTCAACAAATAGGAACTCCCCCATGTACCCAGAGAGTGGGGACATGTCATCACCGTTTCTTCATGCGCTTCATAAGCTCAAACATCTGAGCCTGAGTTTCAACTGCATCTTGAGGGATGGTAGTTACCCCACCACTCGCCGCAGACGCTAGCAAATAGATATGGGCAACACGTTCAAGCAGTAGCGCATTATGAAGTGCTATTTCCATTGTGGGTCCACAGCACAAAGCTCCATGATTTGCAAGGAAGACAGCATTCCGTGGACCTAAGGCCTTGACAACGTTTTTCGCGAGTTCCTCACTTCCGGGCATGCCATATTTCGCTACTTCGACTTGACCACCAAGACGGATCACAAATTCATCAACAATCGGTGGTAGAGGTACTCGGAGCACTGCCAATGCGGAAGCGTAGATGCAGTGAGTATGAACAATAGCATTTACATCAGGTCTTGCGTGGTAGATCGCAAGGTGGAGCGGATGTTCAATGGACGGATTTCGGTCTCCCTCGATGATTTCTCCATCCATATCGATAATCATCACATCGTCAGCACTCATACATGAATAATCAACACTACTTGGTGTGATTGCAACTTGATCGGTCCCTTCAATTCGAAAGCTGGCGTTTCCCGAGCTACCGATGACTAATCCAGCTGATTGCATGTTTTGGCAGGTATTTAGGACTTGAGTTTTCGCATCCTTCGTTTTGTCTGATGTCATGGCAATTCCCTTTACACAATGGGCGGGGCATTATAAATTTGCAGATTGGTTGTACAATGTTTGCCATCTGGTGAAATAGGTTTTGTACTGATTGTGAACATCCTCTTGAGGTTCAAGGTTAGGTCGCATCTTCACCATTTGATGCATCGCGGTAGTCAGCGAATCATACACTTCTGCTGCAGTGGCTGCACAAATAGCAGCACCTAAACTTGAGGCTTCAACCACCTGTCCACTTCGAATAGAAAGTCCTGTTACATTAGCAAGCATTTGTCGCCAGAAATCACTTCGTGTAAGCCCTCCAGCAACAACGCACTTTTCAATCTGGCAATTCGCCATAGTTTGAATCTGCTCAATGTTCGTACGAGCTGCATAACAAATATTCTCGAATAAAGCTCGAGAAACTTCTTTGATTGAGGTCGGGGTCACGGCGGGGGAAGTGGGTGGAGGAAAGAGAAAGAATGATGGACGAACCGTTGTCATGTCCCGTGCATCCATGATTTGGGGACCGAGTAAGGCGATGGTGTCATTGGAACCCACAGGGGCTTGGGCCGCTAATGTTTCGACTAGTGTGAATGCGTGATCTGTGGGTCCAGATAACTCAGGATTTAATGGGGCAATGATGTTTTGGATAAACCAGTTGAGAACAGACCCATTGGGTCCTGAATTCGCTTCAAGGACCCATTTATCAGGGAAAAAGAAGCGTCCGGTCCAAAGGCAATTATTAGAATCAATTATTGGTTCAGAAGTGACTAGTTGGACTGGCCCTGTGTTTCCTGCAACAACACCAATATCTCCTGATTCAATTGCACCAGAACCTAGAAGGGCACATTGGGTATCTGCCCCGCCAATGCCTACTTGTGAGTTCGTTGATAATCCAGTGCTTTTGCTCGCAGCCGGTGTGACCTTACCAACAGATGTGCCTGAGTCTGTAATATCGGGTAATAACTCGCTAGATAATCCTGCCATTTCTAGGATTTCGGATGACCAGTGTGAGGATCGAATATCCATTAACTGTGTGTTGGAAGCCTGAGTGGAATCCGTGGTTACTTCTCCTGTAAGTTGATAGACTAGCCAATCACTTATTGCTAAGGCATGGCAAATTCTAGCAAACTGATCAGGCCTCTCCCGTTTAAACCAAAGTAGCCGGCACAACGAATACAAGAGTGGAGGCCAACAACCTGTGGGTGGACAAGAGTCCTCTAAGCCTTTTATAACGGAATCCTGCATGAAGACTCCACGGGCATCAAGGTTTGGTCCCGCATAAATTACTTCGCCTTCCTTATCGAGAAATACTGCACCGTGCCTTTGACTGGTTGTGGCGATGCTGACAATATCATTAGGTTGAGAATGCGCCTCTTTGAGGGCCCGAGGTATCATTTCGCAGATCATATGCCAAGCTGCGGGGGCATCGAATTCTTTCCCGATACCAAAAAGACCTTCAGTATCAACATATTGAATTGATCGAAATTGCCGAGCGAGCACTTTTCCTTTCTGAGAAAACACCATGCACTTGATTCCTGAAGTGCCAAAGTCAATTGTCAGAAACTGCGACTTGGACATACTAGCCTCTCATCGTGCTGATTTTAAAACATCAGGGTTAGCCAAGTATTTGGGCGTTTCTCCTCCTAAAAACCGGTCAATATCCTCGGCTAGAATCATGGATTGCCGATACACCACATCCTCGGTATTACCTCCAATATGGGGAGTTACTGTAACATTATCAAATTGAAGGAACCGGTTACCAGATCCAACAGGTTCCCGGGAATGTACATCAAGCCCCGCCCCAGCAATGATTCCCGCCTGAATGGCTTCAAAGAGAGCATCCTCATCAATTATGGCAGATCGTGCTGTATTAATCAAATGGGCAGAAGGTTTCATCCAGGCAAGCTGTTCTTTTCCTATCATTCGAAAAGTCTTAGGGGTTGCTCGAGTATGAAGAGTGACAAAATCGGATTCCCGCATGAGAGTTTTCAGTTCAACCTTTTCTGCATTCACCTTCCTGCCTTGGGTGGCAGTAATATGAGGGTCTGTAAAGAGAACGCGGCAACCGAATCCCTGCAGGCGTTTAGCAACCCGAATCCCGATTTGACCTAACCCTACAATTCCGACCGTACTGCGTCCCAGTTCCCGACCTTTTAATGAATCATGGAAAGCCGTGAAGCCCTCAGCACTATCAATCGAAACCGCACCAGATTTGAGAAGCCGATCGGTGCGAATAAGTTTTCGTGCTTGAGCAAGAATCAGAAGAATCGTCAAATCAGCTACGGAATCAGCATTGCGCCCAGGAGCATAAAAAACCGGGACACCATGGGCTGTCGCAGCTTCAAGATCCACTTCCTTGGGATTATCACGGGCACTCCCAATGAACTTCAGAGAAATACCCTCAAAGACTTCCTCCGTAACAGCGTCAGCTTCAACAATAGCGGCATCGGCTTTTACAGCTTTGAGTTTCTCAAGGAGATCTTCTCCCCAAAGGACTTGCCCTGTGCTTCGCCAATCTTCGTGAACTATGGTCCCGTGCTTTCTTAGCAGATCAAGTCCATCCTCATGAAATGAGGCAGTAATGAAAATTCTCATACTCCTTCGCATCATCAAGGCTGTTAGGTTACATAAGGATTTGGAGTTTGAGAAGGTCGGTCATGCTCCCTTTAGCTTTCAATTTGCCCACTGAATACGCATCCAGAGGACTAAGATTTCCTTGCATGATTCCAACAAGTGTTCCACTATCAGTCGTCACTAAGAGATTTGGTTTCTCCAATTCCCCTTCTGAAAATGAATCCATAACACCCCCATGGATGCGTGTATGAAAACTTATTTCAAGATCTGTGAACTGAAATTGGATCGTACGATCAAATCCTTCAAACTTGGATTTCGTATCCTGAGTATCAAATTTCTCTCTGATACCCTCAAGAACCTGTAAGACCTCGTCTTTAGTAGCCATTTGACTGGTTCACCTTTTAGACACACCAATAACTAAGTTAGTTAAAAACACACTCCCCATTCAGAATAATAGACTTAACGTCAGAGGAGTATCAGTAAGACTACGAATTAAATCACTGGAAAGAAGGGAAGGAGAAAATATCCGAGTAAGCCAACAATTAGAAGCAGGGCACCAGATGCAAGTAGCACGATGCCACTTCCAGATTGTTCACTCCGTCGATTGGAATAGTGTCGAGCTGTATCGCGTGTCACTTGCGGATTTACTGCATACTTTGCAGTTGCCATGGCTTCTATAAAGGGCGTTTGAAGGCAGGCTCCAAAAACTAGTAATAATATTCCTAGACCGACC
>JBHLPI010000056.1:0-13100 GCA_048939595.1 Promethearchaeota archaeon
TATTGGGTAGGTGCGATTGACTGGATGCTCCGAGACTTCCATGGCCTCTGGACGCCAAAAGGTGGCACCTATAACGCCTATTTGATTATTGATGAAAAAGTCACCCTCATTGATACGGTGGCTCCTAACTTTACTGAGGAGCTCTTGGACCGTATCCGTACGATTATTGATCCCGTGAAAATTGATTATATCATTTGTCAGCACGCGGAGCCTGATCACTCCACAGCCTACAAAGATTTGTTGGATGTTATGCCTAATGCCAAAATCATTACTTCTGAGAAAGGCGCGGAATTTATGAAAGAAAGCTACCCTGGCGTGAAGTTTCCCTTTGAAATTGTGGAGGATGGTGGCACCCTAAGCTTAGGTAAACGGTCCTTGACCTTCGTAAAGATACCCATGGTCCATTGGCCTGATACCATGATCAGCTATATGCCTGAAGAACAACTTGTGTTCAGCAATGATGCCTTTGGCATGCAGATTGCCACACCCTACCGGTTTGCCGATCAAATCGACGACTGGTATGAGCCCCTCCGTGCCTATTATAGCTATATTGTCCGGTTCAACGCAAGAGCTGTGCTCAATGCCTTCAAAAAAGTGGAAGGAGTCCCCATCAAGATTATATGTCCCTCGCATGGTCCCATTTGGCGGAAGAACACCAACCAAATCATCGAGATCTATCAACGTTGGTCTAGTAATCCCGAACAAGAGCGTGCCGTTGTGGTCTATTCCACGATTTGGAAGAGCACCAAGCACATGGCTGAAGCCATTCGTGAAGGCATTGCCAGTGTGGGTGTCCCTGCTGAAATTTATGATTTAGAGCGAGAAATTCACAGCCGAGTCCAAGGAGCTGCCATGGAAGCGAAAGCCATCGTGGTCGGTGCGATGACCTATAACATCGATCCCTACTATCCCACAGCTGCGTTCATGCCTTACATCAAACATCTTCGCCCCACCAACAAAATCGGTGCTGCTTTCGGCTCGTATGGCTGGGGTGGCGGAGCAACCCGGGTTCTCACCGAGCAATTAAAGGAGTTCAAGTTTGGCGAAGTAATGGACCCACTGGATGTGCGGTTCCGTCCTAGCGAGGAAGATTTAAAACGCTGCTTTGAATATGGACAAGAAATTGGACGTAAAGTCAAAGCGGCGTTCAAATAGCAACATCGTTTTGTAACTTTTCACCCTTTGAACCATTCACCCACGCAAGTAGGAGGCGTCGATACCGTTCTGCGTAATCAGGTATGCTTAGCCGATTGCCGAAGCAGTAAAATTGCAAAACGGAAGATTGAAAAGCCGACACATTGCGGGAGTGCAGTACCTTATGCAACTGAAAACGCCAGGAGACAAATAGTGCCATGCCAGAAGTTGGTATATTAGGTTATGGTGGATACATTCCCAAGTATCGCATTAAAGTGGAAGAAATTGCCCGAGTCTGGGGCAAAGATGGAATCGCCATCGGAAAGGGACTTGGCTTGATTGAAAAGAGCGTACCTGGACTTGATGAAGACACCACCACGATTTCTGTTGAAGCGGCACGAAACGCCTTGAAATGTGCACAAATTAATCCCACACGCATCGGAGCGATTTATGTGGGCTCCGAATCGCATGTGTATGCTACGAAACCCACGGGGACCGTAGTTGCGGAGGCGATAAACGCTCCGAATAGTCTTCAGTGCGCTGATTTTTCTTTTGCCTGTAAAGCGGGAACTGCAGCCATGCAAGTCTGCATCGGTCTGGTGAAATCCCAAGAAGTGGACGTTGGGCTCGCTATCGGTGCAGATACCGCACAGGCGAAGCCTGGAGATGCCTTGGAATACGCTGCAGCAGCAGGTGGAGCAGCATTTCTTATTGGCAGAGAGGATGATGAAATGGTCGCCTGTTTTGATGGAACCTACTCCTACACCAGTGATACTCCAGACTTCTGGCGCCGTGAAGGCACTGACTTCCCAGAACATGGGTCACGGTTCACTGGCAAACCCGCGTACTTCCGCCACGTCCAACAAGCCGCTATGGGGCTTTTTGCAAAAATGGGAACAAAAGCCAGTGATTATGATTGGGGCGTATTCCATTCCCCGAATGGTAAATTTCCACGCCGGGCTGCCCAACAGCTCGGATTTAAGGACGACCAAATAAAACCCTCCCTAGTTGTGGATTACGTGGGGAACACCTATGCGGGGAGTTCGCCCCTCGGATTAGCTGCCACCCTCGATGTGGCGAAACCAGGAGACAAAATCCTCGTCGTGTCATATGGGTCTGGAGCGGGAAGTGATGCGTTTCACGTTGAAGTCATGAGGCCTATTAAAGAGAAACGGAAGCGAAAACCCATGGTGCAAGATTACATTAATGATAAGGTCTACATCGATTATGCTCAGTACGCGAAGCATCGTCGCACCATTAAAGTAGAGTGAGTAAAATGGCAAAAGAAATACCTGCAAAAGATCGTGTCGCAATTATTGGTGTCGGTCAAACAGCCTTTGGGGAACAATGGGACCGGAGTATTCGCCGCATCTCATTAACTGCAGCCACCGCGTGTCTAGCTGATGCAGGCGTCAGCGGTGACGACATTGATGCGTTATACGTGAGTAACACTTCCACGAGTTCATTCATCCAACAAGAACACCAAGCTGTAATGGCTGCAGATTCGGGAGGTTTGCTCCCTGTCGCCTCCACTGAAGTCGAGGCCGCTTGTGCGAGTGGGGGTGTCGCAGTTCGCCATGCCTACTTGGCAGTTAAATCTGGGGAACACAAGGTTTCTATGGTTATTGGCTGCGAAAAAATGAGTGATATCTCCGAACCATGTATTGCTGATACTCTTATGAGTGCAGCGGACCGTGAATGGGAAGGACAAATCGGAGCCACGTTTCCCGCTCTCTTTGCGCTGCTTGCCCGTCGTCACATGTATCATTATGGCACCACAGAAGAACAACTTGCTGCCCCTGCAGTGAAAGCTCATGCCAATGCTGTAGATAATCCCTATGCTCAATTTCGTTTTAAGATTACAATAGACCAGGTGCTTCGGGGGCCCATTGTTGCTGATCCCTTACACTTACTCCATTGTGCTCCCATCTCCGATGGCGCGGCGGCTGCAATTCTTGTGCGGGGAGATTTGGTTGATAAGTTTGAAGGGGATCCCATTTGGATTGATGCATCCACCCAAGCTTCGGATACCCTTGCACTCCATGACAGACCGCATATCACGACTTTTCGTGCAGTAAAAAGTGTAGCTAAACAGGCGTATGATAAACTGAAGATAAAACCGGAGGATGTCGAAATCGCAGAAGTCCACGATTCCTTCAGTATTGGCGAAATCATCTCTGTCGAGGACTTAGGATTCGCTGAAAAAGGTGAAGGAGGAAAAGCGATTGCGGACGGATTCTTCGACAAGAACGGGCAAATCCCCACCAATGTCAGTGGTGGTCTTAAGGCCAAGGGGCACCCGGTAGGGGCAACCGGCATCGCCCAAGTCTGTGAAATTGTTGAACAACTCCGTGGAACTGCTGGTAAACGCCAAGTAAAAGGTGTCAAACGGGGCATCACCCTTAATCTCGGAGGCACAGGTTCCACAGCTGTGCTCCATGTCCTGAATCGCGAATAAAAGAAGGCGAACGAAATATGTCAGAACAAAGTGTTCCCATGTTATGGCGGCGAATTAAAAACGTCTACAATCTTGTCGGTCGACACTGCCGAACCTGTGGTACGAAATATTTCCCGCCCATCCCCTTATGTCCGAAATGCCGAAGAAAAACTGATTTCGTCGATACTCAATTTTCAGGACTAGGCAAAATCTATTCGTACACTATCATTCATGACCCACCAACAGGATTCAAAGATCTAGCCCCCTATGCTATGGCGCTAGTTCGACTCGATGAAGGTCCTTTAGTTCTTTCTCAAATTGTGGATGTTGATTTCGAGCAGCTGAAGATTGGTTTGAGCGTGCAAGTGGTCTTTCGCCGTATCGGTGATGCCGGGCGAACTGGGGTCCTTCGATATGCCTATAAATTCCGTCCACTTCCCGAGTATGCCACCGGTCACATTATCGCCTCGGTGGATGGCGAAGAAGGCGTTGTTCACCTTGAGGTTCCCATACAAGAACGGAAACGTCGATCCGTGCGACGCGTTCTCGAGGAGACATACGAGCGGGGTAAACGTCGACTTCGGCGGAAAAAGAAGGAAAACGAAACCAAGAGTAAAGACGACAAGTAGTCTGAATATGCTCTTTATCCGGTTCTGAAGGCAATACAAGAATTAGGGATAGTTCTGGAACCACGCATTTTATAAGACCCAATGGAAAGGAGTTCGCCTCAGCTGTAAAAAAAACGAGACTAGGCGTCCCATGGGGGCTGTTAAGTGTCAAGTCAACGCAAAGTATTTACCTGTAAAACTATCACCATCATCCTGATTTGTTCTCTAATTTTGGGGATGATGTTTAGCGTAGTGCCCTGGCTTCAGCCTAACGGTGGCTTATGGGCGGATATTCCTTGGGCAAATCTTCCACCCTACTCAACTGAAACTGTACCCGGGCTAACAGACGAAGTCCACATTGTTCGCGATGCCTGGGGTGTCCCTCAAATTTTTGCCAGCGATATCAATGATTTGTATCTAGCCTGTGGATACGCCCATGCTCAAGACCGACTATTCCAATTGGACCTGTTCCGCCGTATTGCCTTAGGCAGGCTTTCCGAATTATATGGTCCTACCTACCTTGAGTTAGATTTGCTCTATCGCCAATTAGGATTTGGTGCTGCAGCTAACGCATCCATTCTCCTCCTCGATCCCTTAGTCGTTGGCTTATTGAAGAGCTATGCTATGGGGATCAACCGATATATGGAGACCATTGGTTCAAAAATCCCCGTAGAGATTCGGGTTCTCACTTACTTCCCAGAGCCTTGGAATGAAACAGATACGTTGGCTATTGAACGGTATATGGCATGGCAACTCTCTACAAGTAATGCATTCCAGGATTTGAGGATGGCTAACCTCATCGACACCTATGGAGCAGACCTAGTCTTCACTGATTTATTCCCTGAGATTCAGTATAATGATGCATTCATCGTTCCCTCTCCAACCCTTCCAGAACACCTCAAAGTCGCTGCGGCCTCCTTGGCGCAACGACTCGAAGGTGTGCAAAAACTGAATCCGGCGTCCTTCGCGGGCGGCGGGAGTAATTGCTGGGTAATTAATGGCGCCCATACTACAACTGGTGCGCCGATAATGGCGACTGATCCTCATCTTACTATGGGTTTACCACCCAGCTGGTATGAAATCCAATTAGTTGCGCCAGGTTACAACGTCCAAGGAATTACCTATGCAGGTATCCCCTTTGTTTATCAGGGACACAACCCCGATATTGCCTGGGGATGGACGAGTATGCAATCCGATGTGAGTGATTTCTACTATTATTTGTGGAACCCCAGCGATGCCACCCAATATTGGTGGAACGGAGGATGGACTACCATTGAACAACGTAACATCACCATCGTGGCACGCGTCGAAGGTGGATTTGTTCCAGTTGAAACCACCCTCAATTACACTGTTCATGGACCTCTCTTTGAGGAAGAGAATGGCCGATTTGCTATGAAATGGACGGGCGCCAATGGATCCTTAACTACTGAAGCCCTTTATGAAGTCGGCCTTGCCACGAACCATGCCAGTTTTCTTTCCGCAATCCAAAAGATCGAATCCCCGAACCTCAACTTCCTATATGCTGACACCATGGGTAATATCGCTTATCACGCCGCTGCAGCTCAACCAATTCGTGGTCCTGGACAAGGTCCAAGCCCGCTCAATGGATCTGATATCGCTACTGGATGGCAAGGCTTTATTCCCTTCAACCAGCTGCCTCAGAGTCTGAATCCCGATTCTGGCTTTCTTGCTTCTGCGAACAATCGCCCTGTCAATGCAAGCTACCCTTACTATCTGGGATATGATTTTGATGCCCCTTATCGGGCTAACCGAATCACAGACCTGTTGAACACTACAGCAAGTTATTCGCTTCAGGATATGGGTGCTATCCAACAAGATGTCCTATCCTTGCACGCCCTCGCAATCAAAAACATCGTCGCCTCGGTGGTTCTTGCAGCTATCTCCGCAAGCTCAGAACCAGTCACCCATGCTGCAGCAAGCGCTCTTCAGTCTTGGGATGGAAGCATGGATACAGAGAGCATCGGAGCGACGATATGGTCCAGCTTTTCCCCAACCTTCCTGAACGCAACCTTCTTCGACGAGTACATCGTTGCGGGCACCCCCGATGGCCCATACCCATCCATTGCAGTGCTAGATAACTTCACAATCATGAATTATGATCGTTGGTTCAATGATGTGACTCAACCAGGAAACCAAACCCGCGATGATATCATTTTAGCCAGCTTCACGGAGACTGTGGACTTTCTTACCACAAATCTGGGACCTGATACAGCGGCATGGCAGTATGGTCAGGTCCACATTTTATGGGTGCAACACCCGATGGCCGAAAGCTTTGCCTACCTTAATGGTCCTCGAGTTCCCATCAATGGTAGCGAATACACCGTCAACTACGCACCGGGCTATCTTGTTGCTATAGGAGCGAGCTATCGACTAATCCTCAATGTAGGGGACTTCGCTAACTGCCTGGGAGTGTTGCCTGGCGGACAGCGCAGCAACGGATTTGCCCAAAACTACCAAGACCAAATAGGCCTATGGATTTTCGGTAACTACCACATCCTACCCTTTCATTCAACACTCGGGGAAATAACCGAGTTTGCTTCCATCTTCCATCTTCTTCCGGGGTGATACCATGTCCACAGATTTTAGTATGGAAACATTACGAGCCTTCTTCCGCAAGAAACACAATATCCTAGTTGGATTTCTCCTCTGTTTCTTCATTGCCCTCTTCATCCAATTTACTGGATATGGTATCCTCATCGTCATCGCAGGAATCCTCACGGGGTTTCTCATGAAGAATACCCTCCGCGCAATCCTGATAAGCTTCCTCGGCGGATTCCTCGCCTGGCTCGCCTTATTCGGTATCATGGCCGTCAACAGCACTAACGCATTCATCAACGCTTGGATTCTTGTGGGGCAGTTAATGCCTGCCCCACAACTCTTTGTCTCACTCATTGGAGGCGTTATCACTGGCGTGGGTGGACAACTGGGTGCCCTGTTTGCCGAAATCATCTACCCACCAGCTGATGACTTGGGGCTACCACCTGGACCTGAGCGCATTCCCACTGAGGAGCTCCCCAAACGGAAACGTGTCAAGCGTAAGCAGACTAAACGGAAGAAAAAGAAGAAACGCTACTAGCCACCCTTTTCTTTGATCTGTACGTATAGCGGAAGATAAAAATAACCACACTACCGTGAATCTGCGAGGTTCCCTCAAATGGCGCCACACCATTCCTCTGATTCATCAAGTTCTAATCGAACTCATCTGATTAATTCGCAAATCCAAGACGTAACTAACGAAGACGAAGAGATACGTCGTCAAGCCATCCGATCCCTGGGACAACTCGGATCAGAAGCATGCACAGCTCTTCCTGCATTACGAAAAGCGCTAACCAGCACCGACTTTATCACACGACTCGAGGCAGCCATCGCCATTGGATTTATTGGAACTAAAGAAGAGACCGAGTATCTGCTACCCTTACTCGATGACGAAGAGGAGGCAGTTCGATTCCAAACAATCAGCGCGCTAGCCTTCCTCAAAGACTCCCGTGCAACACCTGAATTGTTACATCGTTATGATAATGAAACCATCCATGTACAAGACCAAATTCTTCGAGCACTGGGTCACCTCGGCGGAGCTGATGCATATGATCTTTTAGAGAGAGAATTGAAAGCACAACACTCCACCGTTCGAACTGGAGCTGTCGTCGGATTAAGCTTCCTAGGTGATCAGCGAGCCTTCCCCCTTCTAAAAGAAGTAGCCGAGACTGATTCAGACGAAATCGTGGCTCATGAAGCAAAAATAGCCTTACTCCAACTGCAAAAAACCTCTCGGCAAGATGCAAAAAACTAACAAAATGAAATAATTATTCGGAGTTTTCATGCACAGACAAAATTGAGGCATATCCGACCAATTATGCTTCTCTCTCTAAAAGTAGGTACGAATTACCTACTCCGACAACCCTCCAGCCAAACTTTGCCATCAGATTCGCCGCCTCAATAGCACTATAGAGTTTATTGCTAATACCCTCATATGTCCAAATAGCGACGTATCGTGATTGTATTCCATCAGGATTAACCTTTCCTGATAGAATATCTTTAGACCGAAAAGAAACTTTTTCAGACATAAGAATACACCCTCCCTCAATCTAAGAGATTACATTTCAGTTGACTTAATCTAGTATTTATCTATTTAAGAAAATGAAACAGAGAAAAAGGGGCGGGCGGAAAATCACGTTTTGCTTTCCTGTTCAGGTTAAGCTGCTTCGCTATCAAGCAGCTGTCGGCCCTTGTCCGTTAGATCAAACCAAACGTGGTAGACGCCTCGTCGTTCGTTGATGAGGCCGATTTGGGTAAGTCGTTTGAGATGGTAAGCGGCAGTTGAGGTGGGGATGTTCAAGTCTTTGGCGATTTCGCGGAGGAAGGCCTTGTCTTTGGAAAGCTTGTGCATGATTTTCCTCCGGGTGCTATGTTCGAGTGCTTCAGTGTTCGATAACATCTTAACTCTGTTAATTGTTTACATAAAGAAGTATATAAGGGTTTTCGTTTTTACTAGTTTTGTTTGAATAAATCTACATGCCCCTAGTTAGCAAGGAACCCATTTTATCATGAGCCGTTCTAAATCATAGAACACACCGTCTAGCCATGTTCTAATGTGTAGGATAATGTGCTGTGTGAGCACTAGTCTATGGTAGTTAGATGGACCTACATCAGACATTAAACAATGTCACAATCTGGTGAAGAAAATGGGACTCCGCGAATTTGTAGTGCGACGGCTCATCAACAGCGTTATTCTAGTTTTGGGAGCGATTACTTTCAACTTCTTTGTATTCCGTATGATGCCAGGGGATCCAGTATCGATTATCCTGAGCGGCCAGATTGTAGCCAACCGCCCCGATTTGGCTGCGGCGCTTCGGGCAATGTGGGGATTGGATTTACCCTTGCCAATCCAGTTCGTTTTGTATTTACAGAACATGTTCACGTTTAATTTCGGCATTTCTTTTAGTCAAGGATTTCGTCCGGTCATCGATATGATTGCCGCCCGGCTTCCTAACACCATCTTATTGATGGGTACAGCAGCGATTATCACAATAATCATTGGTGTTGTTACAGGCATCTTAGCGGCTTCAAAACGTGGAGGCGGTGCTGACATTGGAATGGTCGTCAGCGCCTTAACTCTATACTCGGTCCCCACCTTCTGGCTCGGAATGATGCTTATCATGACGTTTGGCTTCTTTCTTCCCATCTTTCCAATGGGTGGTACTATATCCGTGCCAGCACCCACTGATCCCCTAGCGTATGCTATGGATGTAGCCTGGCACCTTGTTCTGCCTGCATTCACGCTCGCCTTAGTGTCATATGGTGGGTACATGCTGGTGATGCGTAACAGCCTCATTGATGTCCTGACTGAAGACTACATTGTCACTGCTCGTGCCAAAGGAGTTGATGAACGCACAGTTCTCTACAAGCATGCCTTGCGGAACGCTATCTTACCCCTCGTCACGATGATTGCGTTGACCTTCGGCTTCCTCATCACAGGAGCAACACTCACCGAGACCGTATTTAACTGGTACGGGCTAGGTCGACTCATCTTCGAATCAGTCATGGGACACAACTACCCTGTCCTCCAAGCCATCTTCTACATCATGGCGCTCACAGTTATCATTGCGAACTTCATCGCAGATATGCTCTACGGCTTCCTTGATCCACGCGTCCGCTACGACTAGGGAAGAAACCTCCAATGCGAACCAACACCGAAGGGCGGCTGTGAACCGCCCTTCACCATTTTTTCACCAAATTGGAGTCCTCACAAATGGTGAAGAAACATGGGCCTGTACCGATTTCTTCTTGGGCGGTTAGCTAGAGGAGTGGTCATGCTCTTTGGTTTTTCTTTGCTATGCTTTGCTATCTTCTCATCAATTCCCCCTTGGCCATCGCTTATTTGCATAGATCCGATTGATCCCCTGTGGGGCCTGTGGAGTATAGGAGAAGTTAATCCGTGGGATTTTGCCCATTATTCATGGATTCATTTTTGGAAATACGGAAGAACGGAAACCGTGGTCACTGAAATTGGGCGATTTGTATTTTACCTTATGCATATGTTCCAAGGAGATTTCGGGTTTTCGTTTCGAACCGGTCAACCTTATTCTGAGTTTCTTATTCACTCTATGCTTCCATCCATAATACTAATCATCCCAGCTTTTGCAATTGCTTTATGGATACGAGTCTTTTGGCAATATTGGAAGAGATGGTATTTTTTCTATCGCACTGAGAGTCGTATAGGTTTAGTGAGTGCTCGTTTGTTATTTGGTATCCTGTTCTGGGTAGCCTCTGGCTTATTTCTTTTATATTTGATAACTATAACGTGCCCCATTATTTTTGGATCAATCATTTTCGGGAACCGACTCGAACTCCCCTGGGATGAATTTAATCCTCTCAACCCGAGATATTTCGCCATTCCTGTTTTTCTAATCGCTTGGTCTATGATTCTTGGTTGGAAACTCTCGAAAAGAATTCAAGATAATTCTGATGACTCCTTGTCGGCAGAGGCAACACATTTCTCCGATGGAGTAAAACAACCAATTTTGTCCGCAGGAATACGGGCGGGTTTCCTCTGCTCGTTTGTTCTATCTGCTACCTTCTTTATTGAAGTCTTTTGTCGATATTATGGGATTGGCAGACTTTTTTGCGCCTCTCTGTACTTCGCGGATTATCCGGAGTTGAATATGATTTTCTTTCTGATCGGAATTTCCGTCATCGTAATTTCCTTTTCTGCGGAAGTTATCTATGGATTGGTACGCTTTGGGCCTTTTCGGTTCAGGCGCCTTTGGTCGTGGAAACACGTAATATAACAGGGGGTTTGGGGGAGGACGGGGATGGTCCATTGGGGGGAGGTGGTGCCCTAGCGAGGACGTTTGTACAGTTGAACAAGCATTCCGGGGGCTTGTTCATAGGGGTCGCCTTCAGGTTGGAAGCCAAAGCTTTCAACGAGCGTCCTCATGGTTTCATGGTCAAAGAGAATATTGCACAGATTTGCAGGGGCATCGAGTTCTTTTGCATAGACAATGAATTGGCGATACATTGCCCGAACAAGTCCCCGATGCCGAAAATCTGGATGAACTGTTTGGTGTTCTCCAATCAACCCTTCAGGTTTGAGAAGCGTTTTGTAAAATCCAGCTATTTGTCCTTCCAAGCGAGCGCCGAAGTAATGAAACCCTTGCGCCATTTCAGCTACGATGCCTTCCGGGCTGAGAATCCGTTTTCGCCGCCATTCCTGCGGAATGTGTGTTGCTTGGGACCAGACAAGGTCCATCAACTGGGAAAGCTCAGGAGCATCTTCTTGGGTGAATTTAATAATGCGGATGTCGGTATCCTCTTCAGGGAAATCACGAGTTGATGGTGACAGAGACATTTTGAGAACATTCGGCTTTGAGATTTTTCAATGCTTGCTTTGATGCTTTTCCTTAATGACCCGATAGGCTTCGGTGAGGGCTGTACATCCCGTGCAGCGAATACATCCGGCTCGATGCAAGGTTGGATCCAAGTCAAATTCGAAGAGGAGAGTAGCACAGCCCAGATATACATCAACAATTTGGTCGAGGTTCTCGACATAACTGGGGATTTGGCCTTCCATGTGTGAACCTGGGTTCGGCCGGTAAGGAACGGGGACTGGAATTACACCGATCTTGATGGCGGTTTCGAATCCTTGATGCAGTTGGTCTGGAGTTTCACCTAAACCCAAGAGGATGAAGGTACTGACTTGTCCACGGCCAAAAAGGTCCACTGCTTTTCGCCAGGCATCAAGGTAATCGGAGTAGTTGGCGTGTTGAAATTTGCCGGGACAATACTTCTTGCGTAGTTCCTCACTGAAGGTTTCCAGGTGTATCCCCACGGTGCTGACTCCGGCATCTTTGAGTTTCACAAGATCTCGGAGAGATTTTGGTGGTTCGAGTTGGACATGGATGGGAACATCACTTTGTTGTCGAATCGTGGAGACAAAGTGGACATATTCGTGTATGCCGCGGTCCGGTCGGTCAGGGCTGCCAATAGTTAGTGTGAGGTGGTTTGCACAGTGCTCCTTTTGGGCTTGAGCGAGAACTTCAAGGAACTGCTCGGGGGATTTCTGGAGGATGGTTTTTCCTTGTTGAAGGCTGACTGGGATACTACAGTATCGGCATTCAAGCCCCGAATCAAAATAAGCACAATGTTGGATAATCGTCGTTGCGAGGCAGTCCACTCCATGCACCAGTGCGATATGACTCATGGGCGTCCCATCCGCAAGCTGCATTTGGTAAAACTGGGGTTTTTCAACGGCGTCTATTGTAATTGTTTTTCCTTCGAAATTGGGAATCTGATATTTATTTTCAGAGATCTTTTCAAGAGCTAGTGCGTGGAACTGCAGTGCATTTTCAGCAGATCGAACTGGGGCGTTGACCACACTACTGTTGATGAGAAAGTATTGTCCTAAAGTGGGCCCTGCTCCGCCAGTTCGTGTGCGGGCTTTGTCGTTTGTAAGATGGACTCCACGTGTGATCATGGCTACTTTGAGACGTAAGACTTCGAGTGCAGTCATTGTTGGTGACATGATTCTCAACGGTCACCTTTACTCGTTCATAGTCGCGTCTTAAACTTTCGGTCTTGACTAGTCATTATAACGATACAGCAGATTTGAGTTGATCAAAATACTTTGATAGGTCCACATTACCCCCACTGAGGATAACACCTATTCGTAGATTATCTAGCTGGTCTTTGCGTTTAAAGAGGCCAGCTAAAGAAACGGCGCCTGATGGTTCGACGACAAGTTTCATGCGTTCCCAAAGGAATTGCATCGCGTCAATGATTTCGCCTTCAGAAACCCTAATGATGTCGTCGACGTTTTTTCGAATAAGGGAGAAGGTCAACTCACTTAAAGAGGTCCGGAGTCCGTCTGCAATCGTATTAGGATTCACACTAGGAACCAACTG
>JBHLPI010000057.1:0-3685 GCA_048939595.1 Promethearchaeota archaeon
GTCGACGGAAATCCCCAGAACGGGTAGCGGATGAATTTGAGTATCTGTATCGGGAATTTGGGAGCCGATTCCTTTGGCTAACTGATGATTATGTCCAATTGAATAAGTGGATGGACACTCTCTGTGACGAATTACTTCAGCGGGGTATTACAGAGGATTTGATGTGGTTTTTCCAAACACGAGCAGATCAGATAGTGAAGGGAAAGGGGTTATTGCCAAAACTGCGACAAACCGGACTTCAATGGGTGATGACAGGATTAGAAAGCCATGATGAAAAGTTGTTGGAGCAGTATCGAAAAGAAATTACGGTGTCTACTGGTAAAGAGGCTATCCAACTGTTGAAGGAAAACGAAATTCTTTCTCAGACAACAGCGATTATTGGTCACCGCCAGGATTCTCATGAATCGATAGAAGCCTTCCGGGGCTGGATTGATGAGGTTGATCCGGATATTGCTGTATTCATGGCGATGACTCCGTATCCAGGAACTCCCTTGTTTGAGGAAGCGTTGAAAAGGGGTTGGATGGGGGACCCGAGATGGAGTCAGTTTGATATGGTGCATGCTACAATGCCCACAGAGCATTTAACACGCGAGCAGGTTCAGAAAGAGCTCTTTGCCACATACCGTCACTTTTATGGTTGGCGACGTCGAATCGCTGGTACCTTGGCAATTAATGAGGTTAAGCGAACCTATTATCGGCATATGATGTGGAAGGGTTTTTTGGGAACACTGAAAGGACTCATTCGACTATGACTCGCCAGAAATACAATTCAGGATTAGCTATCATGTCGGTAGTTGTGTCTGTAATAGGATTAGGACTCTTGCCCCTACTTATTCTGAATCCGCCTCCTAGTTTCGTAATTCCTTGGCAAAACTCGCTCGTTGGAGCAGTGTTTGCGCTGATTTGTATTTTTGGTATCATTGCAGGTATTTCCCCAACTCATTGTTCACGGTCTTCTTCTAAGCAGAAATCTGACCTCAAAGAAGACCTGGGCGAAGGTTCCACACGTTCTGTTGCTTCGATTCATAAAAAAGGACATCACCCAACCTGTGACCGATATACAGGACATGTGCTCAGAATTAACTCACGAATCTTTTGTGCAGGATGTACAGGGCTAGTAATAGGGGCATTGATTGCCTTAATTGGCACGGGTCTGGTCTTTTTTGCTGGTTTTTATTTTCCAACAGTTATTATGATCTTCTGGCTTGGATGGGGGTTTGTTGCTATTGGCTTACTTCAACATCATTTGTATCGCCTTTTCCGGTTAGAAAGAGGAGAGGCGCGATTCCTCCTTAACGTTCTTTTTGTCGTGGGAGCTTTCTTACTACTGGCTACACAAATGCAGATTACCAATAACCTACTTCTGGCTAGTTACCTACTTGTTCTGACTGTCTATTGGATTTTCACCCGGATTGTAATGTCTCGTTGGTCGCATCAACGCATATGTAATCAGTGTGGTAAAACAGACTGCTCACTCTTAGATGTATAGTTAGCTTCTATCGTTGCCGTCGTCGTATTGAATAGATTGCGCCAGCGATAATAAGAACTCCAAAGACGAGTATGATGAATGGCCAGAAATAGGTCCAAATGTCCCAGCCTAAAAATGGTCCAATCGCCCAGAGAATAATGAATACCCCAAAAATGAGCCCACAAATTGCACCGCCATATGGGAGTCCGAAGCAGTCGTCTTCTTCAGAGCCGTAGCAATCTTTGTCTTCTTCATGAACTTTGGGTTTTACTGATTTATCGGTGAGATGGGCGCCACATCGGGCACAAAAATCTGCATCATCATCGTTATCATAACCACAGGCATCACAGGTTTTCATGAGAAGCCTCCTTGGCTCTACCATCTTGTTCTGAGCACTTAAAGTTTTCAGGTTCATCTGAAAAAGTCCCACAAAAGGGATTAGGCGTAAAATTCTGGTTGCTGATGGCTATCAGTTGGTATTCCGAAAGTATACCCAAATGTCCAAATGACAAACAACATACTTCGAAAGACTTCGTCAATTGCTTCCATGAGAGTTGTCTTTGTAAGATTATCATGGAGAATGCGCATCTGAAACTGCACTGCATCCCAGACGCCATCATTCTCCTTGACTGAAAAGCCTGGGCGTCGGGAAAGCAATCGAAGTCTCAGCTCGTGAATTAGAGGCTTGCGTTTCTCAGGAGCAAGTTTTGCAAGTGCATTCTTATGCGAAGGTGCTACGCGTAGGACTGAAACGACGAGAATGCCATCTTTCATGTCCTTAGGTTTGACTACTTCAATGTGATATGGGGAACCTACAGGGTAATTGATGCCAAAATGAAAGGCAGATTTAGCGTCATCAACTTCTTTACGAAACATGCCTTCTTCAGCCAACCAATCGTAAACCCGTTGCTTCCACTCATTTGCGCCATTCTCAGATTTCGTGATTTTAGACACAAGCATCCCAGCCGAAGATGTTTCGTAGAGTTTCATCAAGTCAGAGTAAATAAGAACCTTTCTTCTCCGTTGAAGAAGCGGCCATTTATATCCGAAATTGCGTTCTCAGACAAGAAGGCGGATCCGTGCGGGACGGCTAGGATTGATTTCTGCAACTTTGATGAACACAAGAACAGCAGCAAATTGACTTGCAGAACTAGCACCCGTTGTGTGTGGGCGCACAACTGCAGCGAGAGTTCCCTGTTTGGCTTGACCGGTTGTTGCCCCAATTTTCATCCACCCATTGGGAGGAAGGAATTTGAATTCTTTGACGAGATCATCAACGGCAGTCATATGAAGCGCCACACGGGATTTCTTCTCTCCTACACGGAAGACCATTTCAAGTGGAGAAACAGATTCGACGACAAATTTACCTCCACCAACTGTGTTGAGGGCTTTACCCTCTGCAAGCTTTGTTCGTATGGCTTGACGAATCGTATCAGATTGAATCATTTCGTTTTCAACTCCAATTTCCCTTTACTATTATCCTTATTCCTTTTCAGACTTACTCCAATCGATGAAATGAAAACGAATTGGCTAGTGCGAATAATCCATGGTTTTAGTATTTTGCAGAGAATTTCGAACTCATTTTGTCCCGAGAATAAATAACCGATTTCATGCCAAGGAGAGGTCTTTAGTAAGATTTTCTACGGAAAACAAAAGAAAGAGGGATTGGAGAGTCGGTTTTACAATGCTCTGACAATCCCGTTGTGAAGGATTAGTGTTCATTTGAAGACTTCATTAGACAAGACTGGCCCCGCAAACACCACAAAATTCGGCGTTTGGATTCGTGACCGGATTACCGCACGCTGAACAATATCTCACACCTTCTTCAACCTTTGCTGGGACGGGTTTCGCAGTGGTGGTAGGTATAGGCGTTGGTATTTGTGAACTGGGAGCAATAGCCCCGGCAACAACCACTAGGATTCCCGGAATTATACCGGAAAAAATGAGAGCTAGGATGCCAGAGATAATAAGGCCAGCTTTGTGCTGGCTTGGACTGCCACGCCATAAAAACCAGAGAATGCTAAAAATTAACGCAAAAGCGGTCATTACAACAAACAGCGCTACTATACCTGCCATGGCAGCGATGAATTCAGCAAGGGGAGGTGATCCCGGGGGAAGCATTGATGGCGGTATTGAGGGTAGAACTGCCATTACTGCCGCAAAGAGCCCCGTTAGCCCAGCTAGCACAAAGAAGAAGATGAGCTGGAGCACAGCGGC
>JBHLPI010000057.1:3785-13048 GCA_048939595.1 Promethearchaeota archaeon
AGAACTGCCATTACTGCCGCAAAGAGCCCCGTTAGCCCAGCTAGCACAAAGAAGAAGATGAGCTGGAGCACAGCGGCAACGAGGACAAGTGTAGAGGATGTTCCTTCATCAGCCATAATAGGGAATCTCCAATGAGTTCCTATGCATTGCACTAAATCTGGGTACATAAAATTATGGAAATCGCGCATTCGAAGATAATCAGTTATCAGCTGAGAAGTCCAGCAGGTTTTTCAACGCCCAACCTTCAAACCGATTTGGATAGTGATTGGTATGTGTTACCATTATACAGTTCCAGATATTGATCATATTCAACTCCGCTTTGAAGCGAAATTCGCCGAAAGGAAAACCTTTGATCGAGTGTACCATGTATCAGGTTTTGTTAACCCCGAATTACCTGTTATAACTAACGAGGCACCTGATACCATCCAAATGCTGAAGTGGGGACTCATTCCCCACTGGGTCAAGGATACACCTACAGCAACGACATTGCAATACCGGTTATTGAATGCACGGGCAGAAACAATCCACGAAAAACCTGCGTTCCGTTCATTAATCTCGTCCAAACGTTGTCTGGTTTTAGCTGATGGTTTCTTCGAATGGCGACATTTCAAAGACCGTACTTATCCCTATCATATTCAGCTTACTAGTGGTGCGCCTTTTGCATTTGCTGGGCTTTGGGATAGTTGGAGACACCCAGAAACAGGTGAAACCCTGAAAACATACACAATCATCACTACCTGGGCTAATTCCCTGCTCGAACAGATTCACAACAAACGTAAACGCATGCCAGTCATCTTACACCCGGCCGATGAAAAACCATGGCTGCAAGTGGAATTGAGTCGAGATGCCATTGACAGTTTCTTAGTTCCCTTTGAAGCCAACAAAATGATGGCGCATCCCGTATCACGTTTGATTACTACAAAAGGTGTAAAGAAAAATATCCCCGATGCCATCAAACCAGAAATGTATCCTGAGCTCCCAACTATCGAACGTTAAGCAAGTAGGGAGGAATTATTGTGTCTAAATGGTTCACCACATTCAACTCGCCCTTTAACGACATGACAATAGTGTGGAGTGATACACTGTCACAACCACTTGTGGACCAGATTTTTCTTACAAACCCTCAAAATCAGTCGGAGGTCAGGGCCATGCGTGCCTTCCCACAAGCTAGGAAAGGAATCTCATCCGTCATCGATAATCTTGTTAATGCGTTACAAGTTTTTCTCCGTGGTAATAGGGTCGGCTTTGATTTGAATATAGTGAACTGGTCCAATTGTTCGGATACTCAACAGCGGATACTCCGAGCTGAAGCGGGTATCCCTCGAGGGTGGGTTAGCACGTACAAACGCATTGCGCAGCATGTAGGGATCAGGAATGGTGCACGGGTCGTTGGGAATGCCTTGGCGAGAAATCCATTCCCTATAATTATTCCTTGCCATCGAGCGGTTAACTCGGATGGTAACCTCGGTGGGTATCAAGGGGGTCTAGCAATGAAGAAAAAACTCCTTGAGAATGAGGGAATCAAGTTTTCAAAGAGCGGAAAAGTTGTTATGGAAACCGTATTCTATTAAAACCCATGACGTTTTGTGCTAGCGTAGTCGGTTATATTCGCAAACCAGAAGAGAGAATTATTTTCATCGAAATTGAACCTCAGTATTGGAAAGCAACACTCCAAGTGGATCAATTTTCTCATATCATTGTCCTATGGTGGATTACAGGACATGATAATCCGACAAGCCGAGCTAATCTTGCTGATTATCCACCAAAAGAGAATGCGGATTTGTCAGGTGTTTTTGCTAGCCGGTCCCCCGCCCGACCGACTCCCATTGGTCTTTCGATTGTGGCAATTGAAAGATTTGATGAGAAGACGCGGCGAATCTATATTGATCAGATTGATGCGCGTGACGATACGCCTGTTATTGATATTAAGCCGTATATGCCATTTTCGGATAAAGTTGACCAAGCCAAAGTTCCACCATGGTTTCATGATAACGTATCACGATACTCCTCTAATCCCTTGGGTTGAGTGGGTAAGTAAAGACCTGTGTTTCCTATGCTAGTTTGATGCTTTTTTTCGCAAGAAGTGAGTAGTGACTAAGGGAAAAGGTTTGTAGAGATCGGATTTCGAAGCGTTGGAAAAGGTTTCTTAATCCCCCTTCTGTGAACAGATGGTGGGGAAGCCCTTTTTCAATTCCTCGGGTTGGGACCCATGTCCCGGGCTCAATTTCATGGCCATCCTTTGATGCGTGGCCCTTGGGCACAGGAACGGTAACCCAGATGAACCCTTGTGGTCGAAGCACGCGCCACATCTCTTCCACGTATTGTCGGATAACGGCAATGCGATTGTGATGAATGACTCGTACACTAATTATGGCATCGAAGAAATTGTTCTGAAAAGGGAGATGGAGAATATCTGCTAGTGTCACATTATTGGCAAAACCAAAAGTTGCAAGTCTTTGCCTTGTATTCTGAAGGCCTGAAGGCGCGATATCCAACCCGTATACATCAAAACCTTGTTGGGCTAAAAACAGTGTGTGGCGACCACTCCCACATCCATGATCAAGAACGTGTTTGACCCCATTTACCTTAAACTGGTGAGCAACATCGGGCAATTCACCTTGGATTGATTGATCCAAGAATGCGCCTTTTTCATATTGTCGTTCCCAGGCTAGGCGACCATCACGAAATTCGTCGTCAGAACCTTGTAAGACTTTCACCCTCAATTGTGCTAAAAGGCTATAGCCTGAAGTCGTGCTGCTGATGAGATTTCCTTGATGCGGTCAGCCATTTTCATGGTAATATAAGCTAACAAAACAACTTCACGTGACGTGAAGCGGTGTCGTTGTCCTTTGAAGATAGTGAAATCGTGTCTTGCTGGAGTGAAGACAAAGGAGTTGTACCGTTTTAGATGGTCCATAAGATCTTCGGGGAGCCCTAGCTTCTTAGGTTGTAGTCGACGTAAATTACTTCCCAAGGAGCGGGACTTCGTGGCAGCATCGCCAGTGACTTCAAAGGTCCAAGCGCGTACAAGGAGTTCAAGGTAGTCCGCCAGATATTGGATAGCGTCTCGTGTGAAGCGGGGCAGGCCTTTCAAAGCGTCCTGAGCAGCCTCTAAAGGATTTTTAGGTGGGGGCGCAACAAGTGCTATCAGGCGCTGCTTTGCTGCATCGTGTAGTTTCTTGCTCCGAACCAAGTACACCGCTGTTGTTTCAGCTTCAATGTATTCTGACTCCGTAAGTACATCCTGGGCTAACGCTGAACAATACGGAAGTGCCCATAATACCTCAGATTTTCGACCCGTTTGACTCGGCGTTGCCAATGTTGAATCCTCCTATCACAAGAGTACTCAAAATAGTGTAAATTCTCTTATTTGGGTCTTATCTACTGGTTTCGTAATCAGACCAGAGGGCTTCAAAACTGCTTTCACGGTGAAATCGATGCCAAAAAATTGATTTCCTTGTCTATGTCTATTCCTCTTGAAGAAATTGAAGCTAATATGACGTGACGTGAATGAAACAACCCGCCCTATTTGCAGCGTTTCCCAATCTTCGTGAACATATTCCGTGGATTCCGATTCTCCCCAAGCCAACTCCCACACGGCAGTTAACGAAGCTGGAAGACGCTTTACAGACCAAAGAAGAGATCTGGGTGAAACTGGATAACCTTACATCGGACAAGTACGGTGGAAATAAGGTTCGTAAGTTAGAATTTCTTCTTGCTGACGCGTTACACCAAGATAAACAACAAATAGCCACCCTTGGAGCATTAGGCACCAACCATGGACTTGCGACCACAATTCACGGGCAGGCTTACAATCTACGTGTCCGCCTGTATCTCACCGACCAACCCATCACACCCCACGTTCTTCAAAACCTAAAACTGCTATACCATTTTGGCGCTGACATGATTTATGCCAAAACCCGACGGCGAGCCCAGCTTCGCTTTCAATATCTTGATCGACTTTTTCACCGTCATACATATTGGCTCCCCCTCGGAGGCAGCTCTGAAATCGGAGTCCTCGGTTATGTGAATGCCGTCTTTGAGCTTCACAGTCAGATTAAAGCAAATCAACTGTCCGAACCACGTCTCATTTTTATTCCTGTGGGTAGCCTTGGCACTATTGCAGGAATTGATTTAGGACTCCAATTAACCGGTCTTCCGACAATAGTCAAAGGCGTCTGTGCTTCACCGCACCTTCCTAGTGCAACTCAAGTATCTAGATTGATTCATAATACTTTGAAACTCCTCCAATCCAGCGGCACATTTCAGGATTTTACGTATCAACCGCGGTTTGAATTGACAACAGAGTTTGCAGGATCCGAATACGGGGCACCCTCTCGTGCCGGAAACGAAGCAACAACACTTGCCCAAGAACAGGAGAACCTTATTCTCGAACCAACCTATACAGCCAAGACTTTGGCAGGGGTAATTGATTATATTCGCAACGGAGAGAAAGGCCCGATTCTATATTGGCACACATTTAACTCCGTAGACTTGTCTCCACTTGCTGACCAAGTAAGTTATCAGAATCTACCAACTTCTTTCCACCAGTTCTTCGAAAGGAGTTAGGTTCTCACATCCCTGTATCTGCATAAGCCACATACTCAACCAATCGGTGCAGCCACTCCACTCCAGCTACTTCACGAACACACCGAGGACACACCATTTTATTGTGCGGAAACAACGGACGCCCCAACCACATATTCACCTGATCCGTATTCACTAACCGACCACGATTGAACAACTTCCCAGGACGTCGCTTACACCGAAAACACAATTCATCTGCCACACTAACCACTCCAAGGCTGGCTAGCCAGCCAACAAATATTAACTTTTAGCTCAAATAACTATTACCTTATTTTTCCTCAGCAGCTGGAAAGGGAGAAACGACACTTGCTAATGAACAGGAGAACCTTATGGTTGAACCAACCTCTACAACTAAGTCTGTAATTGGGGCAACCAATTATTTCGTAGAGGAGGAAAAGGACCTAGTCTCTATTTGCGCATAATCAACTCCGTTGACCTCTCAACCATCGTTAAGCAAATAGATCGCCAAGATTTGGCTACGCCGGTTCAATAATAATTTCCAATAATAGGTTCGTCTTTGCGTGGGCGAATCTATTTAGAAAAGAACGCCTAGAAAATAGACGGGGTTACTAATTTTGAGGCGAAGAAGAATAATCGCAATTGGTTCGATTTTTCTGTTACTTGGGCTAGCGGTCTGGTTGGTATTTACGTACGTCGTTCTTCCCGTATCGGTCGTTGAATTACAAGTATGGACTGCAGAGGAAATCGGAACCGTGCATCAACTGGTTGGAGCGAATTCTTATGGCCCAGACATTACTGGGCTCTATCAAGATCAGGTCGCCTATGACCTCTTTCAAAATCTAGGACTCCAACGGTTACGAGTGTGGTGTCGCTTCGGATGGCAACTTGCGGCTAGTTCGGGTTGGGAAACTCACCATACGATTTTCAATGGCACTTCTTTCGAAGATGCCCAAAACCCGAATTTTTACAATTGGACCTACCTTGATTTACTGGTCGACGTGATTAATAACACAGGTTCGAAGCCTATCCTGACCTTCACCGGCTGTCCACGCTCTCTTCACCCCAATTGGGCACCCAATAAAGGTCCAGTTAACCTGACGATTTATGCTGAAGTCGTTGCGCATGTGGTGATGCATTACGAACAGGGCTGGCCAGGGATAGGACAAATCTTTGATTTTGATTACATTGAAATTGGCAATGAACCGAATCTGCCGGCGTTTTGGGATGGAACACAACAGGAGTTCTTTGACCTCTACAACATCGTGTCGCGCCGTCTAGCTCTAATTGGTAGCTTATTCAAAATCGGAGGACCGGGACTTGCGGACATTGAGTTGACCAATTGGACGACGAATTTCTTATCCACCGTGAATGGATTAGGGCTTCCCCTCGACTTCTTTTCCTGGCATGCCTATTGGAATGACCCTGGACATGTTATCGGAACCATTCACACAGGAACCACTTTATTGAGGAATCTGGGATTCGGACATATTGACCAAGTCTTCGATGAATATGGACTCGACTTACTCTCTGATACAGAGTGGGGAACAATGACCGCCGCAGTGCACACTACTGAAGTTTTGATGGGTGCAGCCAAAAATGGCGTCGATATTGCATGCTTTGGGTTTGCGAAAGATGTACCTATTCATCCGAATATCACCTCTGTCTTTGGTGATGAGGCGAACTTTGGTCTTCTGACCCGAAATCCGACAACGCCTAAGCCCACGTTCCATGCCCTCAAACCCTTTGCTAGCATCACCAACCACACGATTCTGAATGCAACCCTTGTGCAGCCTCCGATGTTATTGGCGATCCCAGCGCCCATATCAGCTCTTGTGACCCGGGGGCCAGGTCAGCATAACTACACGGTTCTTCTTTCAAACCATGGAATCCGCTCAATAACAGTTCAAGTCAATCTCCAGGGAGGCCCTTCAGGACCCTTCCAGATCGCACAACGAGAGCTCTCAGCCACGGCACTCCAACAGTATAACGATTGGACTCCACTGAGTCAAAGCACGAGCGCCTCAATAACCGTCACCTGCCCTCCTCAAACGATACAATGGCTTTCCATCTACCACATCGGTTCGAATGCCTATCTCCACCACCGAAACGCCAATCCATTTTCATCTACCCAACATATGCTGTACAATCTTCACGTCAAAACGCCAGACCCTTACAAGTACAACTCATTCGCATCATCGGATAAGCTATCGGTAATAATATCTAAGGACATTGTCAGCTGAACGTAGCCGGACCCTCCAACGTAACACACACTACTATCTACTTCAACCAGACACGCGTCTACAATATGACAGAACATCAATTCACCTGGTCATTCTATACCGACAATTATCTCCTTGATTGGATCACCATTCGTGTCCAAGGGTATGATATGAATGATACCACCTATGAATGGACCCCATGAGAAACTTGGTAGATTTAATGTGGCACCGGTCACAGGTGATGCCATTTCCTTAGCCTTAATCCTGATCATTGGGGAAACCAACTAATCTCTTGGGCGAACCAAAAAAAGAAGAGGAAAGGACGCACGAGGCGTCCGTTCGTTTAATTGTTCTGGCGTTTTCGGCGACGCAACATTACACCGATTCCCAGTGCGACGATGGCACCAATAGCAATGGCTTCGATTGGGAAACCAGGGATTGGTGGCGGAGGTGTTGGTGGCGTCGATGGTGGTATCGCAACGGTGATGGCTTCGTCATTGCTCCAGGGTCCGGATTCGCCGTCATTGTCGATGGCACGGACGCGGAAATAGTAGGTCCCGTTGGTGAGTCCGCTGATCGATTGAGTGGTCGTGGTAGGCGTCCAGGCGTTGAGAATCACGGCAAAAGTGGCTGAGCCACTCATCTGGAGTAGATAATTGTCGATACCTCCGTCGTCGGTACTTGCGGTCCAGGTGACGTCGAAGGCACCGTCGTTGTCGCTAGCACCCGGATCGGTGAGGACGGGAGCGGTGGGAAGATCGTTGTAGGCGTAGTCGATGTTGAGGCTATTGAGGCGGGCGGTGCGGTCGTTGAAGGGACTGTTGAAGGTGGCCTTCCAGAGGAGTTTGTTGCCCTGGTAGAAGAAGGAATGAGGTGACCCGACGGTGATGGATTCCATATGGACTCCTCCATCGGCAGAGAGTTCGAAGTTAATGGAGGTCCCGTACGGAATATCAGCAGAAATAGTGACGGTGGCGTTTTCGATGGTTCGGGTTGTGGTGTCGACTTCAAGGGACTGCCCGTATGTTCCCGTTTCCCATCGGTCACAGTAGCTTTCGAATACGCGAATGGTGAGGAGGCGATCACCACAGGCGGCGTATAAGTAATCGCCAGCGATGGTCATGCTGCGAACATCTGTGCTGCTGGTAGTATAGGTGTCGAGACGTTGGATATTGTTGATGTTGGAGGCATCAATGAAGTGGATTCCCACACCGCGTTCCGCTGCGAAGATGAAGGTTCGGAACATTTCTACAGCAGTGCAGATGTAGCTCCCAGAGAATTGGAGCCCATTGGTATTGATCATGGCCCATGGGTCCGTCATGTCGACTAGGTTGACGCCCCACCATCCATTGGCGATTGCGGCGAAGTCGCCTGAAACTACGACGTCTTCTGCATCGACAAATTGTATAGTGTGGGTGTGTTTGATGTTGGTTAAATCGTTGAGGTTGTAACTAAGAAGCCCGTATCCTCCCATAGTGCTACCATTGCCGACGGCATAAACAAAATGCCCTTGGACAGCTACTCCTGAGCAGTTATCCATTGTGGTATCGTGGGTGAAGTATTGTAAGTTAGACGGGTTGGACACATCTAGGAGGTATAATCCCAAGGGTCCGTCGGCCACATACGCGAGTTCACCTGCAACAGTCACATCGTAAGGATAGGTAAGTGAGTAGTAATCCCGATAGATGACATTGTTCGGGTCCATGATGTCAAAGCATTGTAATCCCTTGTATGAGGGGCCCCAATTGGTGATGTAGGCGTGTGTGCCCTGCACATCAACTGTCGTGTAGTCGATGGTGGCACCGTACCAGACGCGGTCAAGGAGCACAGGATTCGCGGGATCGCTAACATTTAAGACGACGAGGCCATCAGCGCCCGCCGCGACATAGGCGATATCACCTTGCACATCGACATCGAAGGCGTCATAGGTGCTGTAGGTCGAGTACAAGTAGTCATTGTCTATTACGCCCAAACTGTAAAGGTAGATTGTCGTGTCGGCAGCTACAGCGAGGATACCATCTTGGATGCTGACATCCCATGAAGGCGCAATGGAGATCCAAGCGATTGGTAAGGGGGTGCTCGGAGTGGAGACATCTAGCATCCAGGTGCCACCACTTTCGTCAGCGACGACGAGGGTGTTTCCTTGCAACTCAAGATCAATAGCGTTTCCTGGCGTATTGTATGATCCAATGATAGAAATGTCGTAGGGGTTGCTGATGTCGACAACTTGGACACCAGCAGGACCATCAGCTACATAACAGACATCCCCATCGATGATCGCATCGGTGGCAACCCCAGGAGTGTTGAGGCTATCTGTTCCAAAGGGTGCATAGGGGTCGGATACATTACGGATGTAGAGACCAGGGTCCCCATTGCATCCAGCAAGAATTTGTCCGGAGATATCGATGCCGAGGATGTTGGTCCATGATTGGGAATAGGTCAGGACAGGTGTGGTGGGGTCTTCGATGTCGTAGATGTGAAAATCGAGCCCACTGC